>CAILDT010000360.1 GCA_903833025.1 uncultured Bacteroidota bacterium
ATAATAATAATTATATAAATTAAGACCATAATATAGGATATAGTATAAGAGCAAGGGAGAGTAAATTGCGCAATTTACTCTCCGCGATGTATTTTTTCTTTTAATTATACTTTAGTTAAATTTATATAAATATATACGTTCTTACCTCATTATATTTCTTCTTATTTTAATATATAATGAATTTAAATGATATGAAATCAAAATTCGGCCGCTTTGCTGGCAACAGACAATTTTTAGTCATTCTTTTTGTTGTTGTTATTTTCCTTATTGCCGCCCTCGTTGTTTACCGTCGCTATATTTCAGCCGGTTTAAACAAAAATTATGTCGCCAATAATGAATTTACTAATGAAGGCACACTCGAATCGGCCGATATTTATTTCTTTTATACGACGTGGTGCCCGCATTGCAAAACGGCCAAACCTGTTTGGGAAGATTTTAAGAAAGAGATGAAAGATAAAAAAGTCCATGGCATTAAACTCAATTTCTTCGAAGTGGATTGCGATAAAGACGCGGCGACTTCTGATAAATTTAAGGTGAAAGGGTTCCCGACGATTAAATTAGTGAAAGGCAAACAGATTATTGAATATGATGCCAAACCGTCAAAGGTAAATTTGATCGAATTTGTTAATACGTCGCTGAAAGATTAAGTACTTATACAAGACTAGATAAAAACTGTTCCGCTTGTTTTGAACCTTTTTCTACACTTTTTTCCCGCATCTCTCTATCCGATAAAGCATGAATCCATTTATCAAAGCCATCCATGTCTTCTATCAAACAACGCACGGTCTGTTTAATATCTTCTTGTGCCGGCTCGGTATCCAAGGTCGCCTGCATTTTTCTCATCAACACGAGTAAAAAATCTATTAAAGACGATTCTTCTGTAATAAAGAGCGGTTTATTGACCCAAATATTTTTAAAAGCTAATATTTCTTCATGCGCGCATTTTTGTTGCATAATGCAATCATTTAAGGGAAAATTATTTAGTAAACCGCCATCAATATAACAATTATCTCCTTCGCAAATGGGCTGAAACATTATCGGAAAACACATTGACATTTGTAAGGCTTTAATTAGCGGTAAGCTTGGATGCGTGGTATGCGAGAGATCAACCTTTTCCAAACATATTCCATTGATATTTGTCGTATAAAGATGTATATCAATCTGATTAAAAGCATAAAATTCTTCTAGCGTAATTGTTTCTGGTAAATCTTTTGCCCGCAATAAAGGCTCGATCGCTTCAAAAATAAATACGTCATTGAGTAACCCTTTTTTTTCGTAAATATCAATTAAACTAACGGTCGAGTGTGCGACGACTTTTTCCCACGGCCGTTGAATAAAATAATCGTCTAACCAATCCCAATCATAACCGAGAGAGATTACAACACCCATATAAGCGCCAATAGAACAACCGTAGATACTTTTAATATCGGCGAGCGACCAAAAGTTCTTTTTAGCTAGGTAGGAAACCGCACCATAGGTGAATAATCCAGCGGGGCCGCCACCACTAATCACTAAATGCTTTATATGCATACCTTTGTCGCTTTGCATACCTTTGTCGCTTTGCATACTTTTGTCGCTTTGCATACCTTTGTCGCTTTGCATACTAATTGAATATATATACACTATGTTTAAATAATGTAAAAAATATATTGTTTTAAACTAATAAATGGATACCATCTTTACATTAGGCGAAGCCACGCATGAAACGATGAAAATTAATTTAGACGATTTATACGAAAAAAAGCAGCAGCAAGATTTAAATACGGTCGCTCTCTATAATCGGGTTTTAGGCCGTATTCATAATCGGATTAAAACCATCTCTCGGCAACAAACGAAAGAACAGCATTGTTGGTATTTGATGCCCGAGACGATCATCGGCGTGCCGAAATATGATCACGGGGCTTGTACGGCTTATATCATTGATCAATTGAAAACGAACGGCTTTGTCGTGAAATATACACACCCGAATTTATTACTGATTTCGTGGGCGAATTGGTGTCCGTCTTATGTGCGAAGTGAGATTAAGAAGAAAACCGGTTTAGTCGTCGATAGTGCCGGCAATAAAGTCGATAAAGAGGATGCCGACCAGCAAGGAGGGGATAGTGATAACCCGAATGAATTAATGTTTCATCGGAACGGCGGCTCCGGAGCAGCAGGTAGCAACAGTAAAAATGTGAAAGTGTATACGCCGATTGATACGTATAAACCTTCGGGCTTGATTTATAATGAGAATTTACTGAGGAAGATTGAGGATAAAACAAGGGGGTGAGACCCCCTTCAACCCCCACTGCGGGTAAGTAGGACCATAAGCTCGGGTAAGTAGGACCATAAGCTCGGGTAAGTAGGACCATAAGCTCGGGTAAGTAGGA
>CAILDT010000361.1 GCA_903833025.1 uncultured Bacteroidota bacterium
CAACCCCTTTAACTCTTCACTTTTATCTGGATAGCCAAGCTTTTCGTAAGATGCGATGAGGTTACGGAGCAGGCGTTTTATTATTTCTAAGTTCGAACAAGGTTCGTAATACATTGTTAGTGGTGGCAGTTTGAGTTGCATTAAAAATGCGTCCACTTCTTTTTGCCCGAATACGGCACCTTTGCTGAATGGGTTGATATAAAATAGTACGTTATTGCCTTGGTTGCCTTCGGTGGTGGGCATTCCCATCACTTCCAGGTTTACGTAGCAGAGGATAAAGTGTTCGGGTAGGTTCACTCCGTATATTGGTATTTCGAGTTCTTGGGAGATTATTGTGTATATTATGGAGAGTAGTAATGGGTTTCCTTTTTTTGATTCGAGCACGTTGTTGATGTATGAGTTCTGCGGTGCGTGGTAGTTGGTGGTGTTTCCGGAGAAGTTGTGTACATCGAACAATATGTGGTTAATGATTTTTATTTTTTCGAGTGCGGTGAGGTATTCGTTTAGTTCGAGCCAAACGTCTTGTTTTATTTGTGCTATTTGTTTGTGTATTTTTATGATGTCCACATCGGGGTATTGGTATCGGGCTATTAGGAGTGCGCCTTGTAGGAGGTCTTGATTGTCCGGTTGTGCCCAAATGCGAAGTTCGTCTTTTATTATGTCGAACTGTATTTGGTGTATTATGTTTTCTATTCGGTTTTGGATGAGTGTGTCGAAGGAGTGTTCCCAGGCGTCTTCTAATACGGGTATTACGTTTTGACCGAGTGAAAGAAATTTCATACTTACTTGTTTGAACACTGATTCATCAGGGTCGTCGAGCAGGGATATAAGTGCGAAAACTTCTTTTTTATTCATCCTAAATTTATTTCTGGGACAAATGTAGGAGGGTAAGAGAAGGTAATTACGGAAGAAGGAAGGAAGATTTCAACCTTAGATTGTTAATCTCTTTAGCACTAAGTCTATTAATTGTTGTACTGCGAGGTGGTGATTTTTGCTGTATTGTTTAATAACTCGATTGGCTATAACGGCACATACGGTGCAGGTTTGATGACCAAGCAGGGCACCAAGACCGTAGAGTGCAGAGGTCTCCATTTCGAAGTTGGTGATGCGGTGGTTGAGATGGCTGAAATTTGTTAATTGCTGATTAAAATCTTCGACCCAGGGTGTTAGTCTTAGTTTTCGCCCTTGTGGACCGTAGAAACCTGGGGCTGTGGCGGTGATGCCTTTTATGAGGTCGAAACCTATTTTATTGATTAGGGTTTCTGAACCTTTGACGCAGTATGGATACGGGAGGTTTTTGTGCCAATTGGTTTGTTGGATAAATGCTTCGGAAATGTTGTTTTGATTTATTTTATGGAGGTTTTGATAATAATTAAGTAAGCCATCGAACCCTAAGCCGTGTGAGGAAACTACGAAACTGTCAACTGGAATATCAGGTTGTAATGCACCGGATGTGCCAATGCGAACTATGTTTAGGGAGGTGTGATTTTCTTTTATGGTTCGGGTTTTTAAATCGATATTTACGGCGGCATCGAGTTCGTTCATTAGGATGTCGATGTTGTCGGTTCCTATTCCGGAAGAAATAACCATTACTCGTTTGCCGTTGTAAGTACCGCCGTGAGAAACAAATTCGCGGTTTTGTATTTTAAAATCGACGGTATCGAAATGCCAAGAAACGATTTCTACTCTGCCGGGGTCGCCCACGATGATTATGTTTTGAGGAACATTTTCGGGTAATAGTTGTAAGTGATAAACGCTTCCCTTTGGGTTGAGTATAAGTTCTGTTTCTGGAATAATTTCGCTCATTTTGTTTTATTTTGAAATATTAAATAAGATAATGTAGTTGTAAGAAAATAATTTTTATTACGTTTGCATTCTTCAAAGAAAGAGGATAAACAACTTGTAAAGAATAAAAATTATTAATTAATCTGTAAAAATAAAGTTCAAAAGTATTCAAAATTTATGACTCAAGCTACCAATAAAATTTTAGTTCCAATAGATTTCTCCGAGCAATCTCTAATTGCTTTGGAGCAATCGTACAATTTAGCGAAAAAGTATCAAGCCGAAATAACATTGCTTTATGTGGTGGAAGATAGCGGGATGATAGCTAAGCTTTTTTCGCATAAGCAGCACGAAGATTTGAAATCAACGATTCAAAAAGATTTAGATAAATTAGCAGAAGATACCGCAAAAAAGAGCAATTTGATTGTAAATGCTTTGGTGGCAAGAGGGAATGTATATGAGCAAATAAATGAAGTGTCGGAGTTGATAAACGCAACTATGATAATAATGGGAACGAGCGGCGATAGTAATTTAAAGAAAAGGTTTATTGGGTCGAATGCGTTGCGGGTGGTAAGAGAATCGCATATACCAGTGATAACGATTAAAGGAAAAGAACATAGAAAAGGAATAAAAAACATTGTGCTTCCACTTGATTTATCGAAAGAAACAAGAGAGAAAATAGGGATGGCAATACATTTATCTAAGTTGTTTAATGGTGCTGTGGTACGCGTGGTTTCGGTTTTGTTTACTACGGATGAATTTATTGTGAATAGGTTAACGCGCCAATTGGGGCAGGCGAAATCGTTTTTGGATAAAGAAGGAGTAGAATGTTCTGCCGAAATAGTGAAAGGAGTAAAAGGTGAAGATTCGCTTGCGCATTGCATTTTGGAGTATGCAGAAAAAGTAGATGGCGATTTGATAATGATTATGACACAGCAAGAACTTGAATTTACAAAATATTTTATTGGTTCGTCGGCACAAGAAATAATAAATCATTCAACAATTCCTGTTTTAAGTATTCGTCCAGTTTTAAGAAAAGACACGACCTTGTTTCCAAATCCATATTAAAAATTAATAGTAGTAATTAAAAACAAAAACAATATGAAACCATTCGCACTTAAAAAAATTCTTATTCCGATAGACTTTTCGGAAACATCGTTACTTGCAATAGAACACGCAGCATTTGCAGCGCAATTGTATAAAGCCGATTTGGTTTTGCTACACGTTGTAGAAAAGTATTGGGAGAAATTTTCTGTGATAACTCCAGAAATTCAAGTGGATGTTCCTGTTGATTTTATGGAATCGATAGAAAAGAAGTTAGAAGAAATGGCAGGCGATATCCGCAGTAAATACGGAGTTAAGTCGGACTGTATAACTGCTGTGGGAAGCATTTTTTCAGAAGTAATGAATATTTCGAAAGAAAAAGAAGTTGATTTAATAGTAATGGGAACTCACGGAGCATCCGGTATTGCAGAGTTTTTTATTGGAAGTAATACTTATAAGGTAGTTACAAAAGCACCTTGTCCGGTATTATCGGTTCAAGGAACGACAACAAAATTTGGATATAAAGATATTTTACTTCCGATAGATGATTCGATGCACTCGCGCCAAAAAGTAAATCACGCAGTAGTTTTGGCAAAACAATTTGCGTCAAAAATTCACGTGCTTGGTTTACCCGATAAAGATTTTGATGAAGTGGAGATGAAGGTGTTTGAAGTGAAATTAACACAGATACAAGAGTACGCGCATAAATGCGGGGTGCTTTGTGATAAAGCAAGTGTAATAGGAACCAATCAGGCGAAGATGACTTTAGATTATGCTAATAGTCATCAAACGGATTTAATAGTTATTATGACTGACCAAGAGGAAAGTATTACAGGACGCTTACTTGGAACATACGCACAACAAGTGGTTAATCATTCGAAGATACCGGTGATGAGTATTCATCCTGTACTTGGGGTAACTAAAGCTTGGGAAGCACCTTATTAATAAGGAGTGTTTTTATTTAGTTAAACTTCCGAAAACTTTTTTAAGAATATCAGTAACTCTGGCATCAGGGTCTTTTCGGATTTTCAATTCCTCATCAGCAATTAATTTAAACAAACCCTGCATAGCTCTTTCGGTAACGTAAGCAGTTAAATCGGGGTTTTGTTTTTCAACAAAAGGAATTCTATTGTAAGTAGTAATAATGGGATTCCAGTATTTGGTTAATTCAACTTTATCAATTGCTGCTTGAACAATTGGAGTAAATTTATCCTTTAACTCTGCTGTGGTTTTATCTTTTAAATATTGAGTAGCTGCATTATCAGCACCTTTTAATATTGCAAAGCCATCGCCAATGCTCATTCCTTTTACTGCGTTTACAAAAACGGGAGCGGCATTTTTTGCTGCTTCTTCTGCTGCACGATTTAGAGTTAAAACAAATTTATCTGTTTGTTCATTCATTCCTAATTCATCCAATTTGTCTTTTACTTTTTGTGCATCTGGCGGGAAAGGAATAAAAATAGCGGGGTTTTTATAAAAACCATCTAACTTAGAAGCTAATCCGCTTGAGTTATTTGTGCCAACAGTTAACGCATCTTTCAAACCGCTTATTACTTCTTCATTACTTAATTGACCACCATTGCCTGAAGATGTAGTGGTTTTTAATTTATCAGATGTTGCTTTTTCTGCCGCAGCCATTCTTTCTTTTAACGACTGACTGATGCAGGAGTTTAACGTAATTGTTACAATTAAAATTGTTGAGATTATTGTTTTCATAGTTTATCTTATTTCAAAGTTTAATAATTTTTCGTTTTCAATATATGCTTCTAATCTATCTCCAATTGCCACTGCTCCTACTCCTTCAGGTGTACCTGTAAAAATCAAATCGCCAG
>CAILDT010000362.1 GCA_903833025.1 uncultured Bacteroidota bacterium
GCTCTTCCGATCTTACATGCGGAATATCAAATATGCTACACGAGAATGCTTCATTCTCATCTCTACCGCTTCCGATCAGATTCATAAACATTATATTAAATAGTGTTGCTATCAATAAGCCGGCAAGATATACTAAACCTTTTAAATTCTGATTAAAGAGTGACGACATAAACATAAAAAAAACTAAAAGTGTCGGTGATATAAATGAAAAAAATTGTAATACATTTGACAGAGTTAATTCAATCGCCATATTATATATTATCTATATAATATCGCTATTATTCAAAAATTAAAGGCATTACTTCATCAATTGTTTCAACCGAAACAAAATTAATACCCTTTATAACTATTTTATCACCATATTTTTCCATAAATTCATTAAAATCTTTTTTATTATCAGCGGGATAAATAAATGTTTTTACACCTGCCCGTATCCCTCCTAATATTTTCAAATCCAGACCTCCGATCGCGGTAACTCTTCCTTGCAGACATATTTCACCAGTAATCGCCACATCATTTTTTATTTTCTTTCCCGTGAACAAACTATACATTACCATTGTAATAGCTGTTCCCGCCGATGGACCATCCTTTGGTGTGGCACCTTCCGGTACATGAATATGTAATCCTTGATTTTTATTCTTTTCCATTTCAGTTTGTAATTTTAAAGATTTTTCACTATCAATCGCCACCAATAATGACCAAGCCAAACTCTTGGCCACTGTCATACTCTCCTTCATAACATCACCCTGCATTCCGGTCAATTTCAGATCTAAAAAAGCGCCTGTCGGAAAAAATGACGCTTCAATAGGCAGGATACCACCTTTACCGGCTGAATTGGCCCACATGCCATTAATAACGCCGATAGCCGGTTTTGCGTGTATTTTTACAAAATTAATCTCTCGTCGCTCTTTCAAATATTTATATTTTATATCATCCATCGTAATAACAATCGGCAAAACTATTTCGGCATGATCGACAACGTTATAATCAGATTTTAATGTAAATAAATTAATTTCGCCAACAATTTCAAACATTAATTCCTTTAATTTGCGTACACCTGGTTCGGCAGTATAATTTTCAATAATAAATTCAATTATTTCATCACTTATTTCAATCATATTAAGCAGTCCCATTTTTTTATATATTTCAGGTAAAATGAATTGACGAGAAATGACTAATTTATCAGCATTGGTCAAATGCTCAAATTTAATGCGATGTATACGATCCAATAAAATCCTATCAATTAATTCCACATCATTATACGAGAATATAAATAAAGCCTTGGAGAGATTTAAGTTAATCCCGTTGAAATATTTATCCTGAAATGTATCATTCTGTGTTTGATCAATAAGATGTGTTAAAATACCGATAATTTCCTTACCATTCTCCGTCTTACTTACCTTATCTAATTCATCTATAAAAATAATAGGATTCATTATTTTCGTATCCATTAAGATATCCACGATGCGCCCCCAGGTGGAACCGACGTACGTATAATTGTGTCCATCTAATGTACTGGAATTTGCCGAGCCGCCCATGGCAATAAAGGCAAAAGGCCTCGCAATTCCCTCGTCATCTTTTAAACAGTTGGCGATGCCATTTTTGGCCAAGGAC
>CAILDT010000363.1 GCA_903833025.1 uncultured Bacteroidota bacterium
ACCTTTCTGTTACTTCAAACGACTTTTTGCTTCTTTTGAAACTTTTGGCTGTTAAAACTGGAACCAGAATCGTTGTTTTAAAAACGGGATTTGAAGAAGCATAAGTGTTTTTTGTTCTTTTATTGGAGGTATTTGTTTTAATTTAATTCATTTCGGTTAATACAGGATGGCAGGTGAAGTAATAAATAAATGATTATAATTAATATTGATTAGATTTGTTGCGGGAATAATGTTAAAATCCGAATGAAAACGAGACTACTCATAATTTTAATTGTTCTCATTCCGAAACTTTTCTTCGGACAAACATCTTATGACCCCGACACGAAAAGATTTGGTTTTATTTTCCTTGCAGACTTTGGTTATAATTTTCAAGACAAGGTTGTAAGTGCTGGAATGAATCGTAAATTTACGTTGGGATTAAGTATTACAAATAAGAAACAACAGTATATTGGAATAATTGGTATTGGGGTGAAAGGATTTAAAGCAAACTTATATTCCCCAACATTTAGACAACCTTTTTTAAATGATGTGAAACAAAATTATGTTCCTATAAAAGGTTACAGCGAAGACAGTTTAATTGGTGCGAATATGGGAACGGGAAACGGAGATGGTTTAAATGGAACTTATTCAGGGTTCTTTCAGTTAGGCTTTATATGGAATAGCAAATTTAAACCTTCATTTGACTTCTATTGTGGCATTGAAGAATATTTATTACATAATAAGTTGTTTTCAAAATACGAAGACCCTGCTCACGGAGACATTGACTATGTTGGTATGACAACAATATTTTACGAATTTAAAATAGGTTGTGCATTACCACCATTTATCAAAAGAGGGCACAACTTACCACTTTGCGCTCATTTAAAAGTCGGTTATAAATTGGTAGACTATCAAGCGTTGCAATTTAAGGACACTCCATTAAACGCTTACACGACAGGTTCGTTAGTAAACAAATATCATATGAGTGGTAAATTTACAATTACTCTTGCATTTGATATGTGGACGAATTGGAAATAAAAAAGTTAAAATTAGCGATGAACGAAGTAGTATTTTAAAACCAAAATGAAAAGAATTATACTACTTTTACCGCATATAAATTACCAGCCAATTAAACTTGAAACCAAATAAAAAACAAACGCCTTACATTATATGAAAAGGATACTTTCTTTATTATTAATACTATTATCAGTTGCAACAGTTGCACAAAAGCAGGAAACACCTGTTAAGGTATTACCGTTGATTCCATTGCCAAAAGAAGTAACTCCATCATCAGATGTATTTACATTAACTGCAAAAACACTAATTGTTTTGACCAACGAAAAATTTAAACCCGAAGCAGATTATCTCAATAAATATTTAAAAACTAACTACAATATAGAGTTGCAAATAGTTGCTTCTGTGCCTAACGATGGTAATTATATTTTCATCACACAACCCGATTTTCAAGGCGGTTTTCTGGAGAATTATGATTTATCGATGAATCAAAATCAATTGCTTTTAACTGCCGAAGGCAACGAAGGATTGTTTTATGGTATAGAAACATTGATACAGTTAATGCCCTTGGAGAAGAGTCTTTCTGGCGTGTTGGGAGATGCCGAATTGAAAATACCTTGTGCCAATATAAAAGATGCACCACGTTATCAATGGCGAGGAATGCACTTGGATTGTAGCCGCCATTTCTTTTCTAAAGAAGAAGTAAAAAAGTATCTTGATTACTTGGCAATGTACAAATTTAATGTATTTCATTGGCACCTAACCGACGACCAAGGATGGAGAGTTGAAATAAAAAAGTATCCTTTATTAACTACCATTGGCTCGCAACGCAAAGAAACAGTTATCGGGCATCCGAGTGATACCGCGCATTACGATGGCAAACCGTATGGCGGATTTTATACCCAGGAAGATATAAAAGAGATAGTTACTTATGCCGGAGTGCGCCATATTACAGTAGTACCGGAAATAGAAATGCCCGGACATTCATTAGCTGCTGTGGCTGCATACCCTCAATTTTCTTGTAACAACGGGCACTACGAAACGTGGACTACCTGGGGGCAATCGCTGGATAATTATTGTCCGGGGAATGATTCTACGTTTCTTTTTTTAGAAGATATTCTTTCGGAAGTATGTAATTTATTTCCCGGAATGTATATTCATATTGGCGGAGATGAGTGCGCAAAGGACAGATGGAAAACCTGTCCGAAATGCCAGAAAAGAATAGTGGATGAGAAATTAAAGAATGAAAACGAATTGCAAAGTTATTTTATTGCGAGGATAGAAAAATATTTGAATTCGAAAGGAAAACAAATAATTGGTTGGGACGAAATATTGGAAGGCGGGCTTGCACCCAATGCTGCCGTGATGAGTTGGAGAGGAACAAAAGGAGGAGTAACTGCCGCAAAGCAAAAACATAATGTGGTGATGTCGCCCGGCAAACCTTGTTACTTCGACCATTATCAATCGAAAGATAAAAAAGAACCACCAGCAATAGGAGGTTTCAATCCGCTCGATTCGGTGTATGCTTATAAACCTACACCACAGTCGCTAAAAGAAAATGAGGCGCAATATATTATGGGCGCACAAGGCAATGTGTGGACGGAATATATTACAGATTTTAAAAGTGTTGAATATATGTCGATGCCTCGTATGGCAGCATTATCAGAAGTATTGTGGACTCCATCAGAAAAGAAAGATTACAAAAACTTTATTGAACGAT
>CAILDT010000364.1 GCA_903833025.1 uncultured Bacteroidota bacterium
CGCATCCTGTGCGCCCCGGACAAAACCCTTTAGCTGGAGCATTAATTACTAATTGCACCGCCAACGCAACAAACAACGGCTATACATTAATATATTCATTAGGCGGACTAACCGATTCTATTGTCTATAGCTGGACATTAGCAGGAGTTTATACATTTCAGTTTTATAACAATGGAAGCCTTGATTCAACAAGAAATTATAATGGTTTCACTCAATGCAATGTTCCTACATCTGTTAAAGAAATAAATACTTTGGATAATAGTATTGCCATTTATCCCAACCCTGCAACAGAAGGATTTACAATAAAACTAAACACTTATATTTCTGATAAAGACATTCAGAGCATTTCCATTTATTCTTTAGTAGGAGAATTAATTTACAAAGCCGATTACAACAATCAAAACATTGAAATCCGAAACCTTTCAAAAGGAACTTACTTCGTAAAAATTCAGTTTCTGAATAATGAAGTTGTAAAAAAATTAATTGTTCAATGAAAATAAATTCAATTCTTTTATTACTTCTCGTTTCCACTCTTTCATTTGGGCAATACATTGGGAGTGGTTCTGTTTCACAAGGTTTAGCTACCACGACTATTACCAATCTTTTCCCTGGTTGCGCAGGTAGCAGAATTTCAGGAGTTGGCACAATTACTTCCACTGATAGCAAAGTGTGGACAATACCTTCAGCTACCAATTTTGCATCAGGTATATTTCTTCCCGATTTATATAATCAATGCAGTGGTGTAACACCTGCTAACATTGGAGCAGTAAATCTTGCTGCTGTACCTACTACTATTATTGATACTGGCGGTATTGTTATAACAGGCTACATCTTCGGTGATAATTATTACGAACTTTATATCAATGGTGTTCTCGTTGGTGTTGACCCTGTGCCCTATACGCCTTTCAATTCATCAGTTGTTAAATTTAAAGTAAACTATCCTTACACAATAGCGGTAAAGCTTGTTGATTGGGAAGAAAATTTAGGAGTAGGTACCGAGCTCAACTCTGGAAATCCTTATCATTCAGGCGATGGTGGTTTTATTGCAAGTTTCAGCGATGGCACAGTTACCGATGCTAACTGGAAAGCACAAACCTTTTACATTGCGCCCGTTCAGGATTTAACCACTATTGTAGAACTAGCCGACAGTACTCGCTCTTCAGCAGCCGCATTAACCACCACCACTTGCAACGGAAGTTGTTATGCCATCCATTACAGTGTGCCTTCCGCTTGGAATAACACCTCTTTTAACGATTCTCATTGGCCAAACGCAACTGTATTTAGTTCTGCAACTGTCGGTGTTAGTATGATTCCGGCATTTACCAATTTCCCTACACTATGGTCTTCTGCAAGTTTCATTTGGTCGTCCAATCTTATTTTAGATAACGAAGTAATTGTTCGGCACACTGTTTCCGCTCCCACTTCTATCAACAATATAAATGAGTTAGAAAACAATATTCAAATTTTTCCTAACCCGGCAGGAAACTCTTTTTCTTTAAAACTTAATGATATTAAGGATAAAGACATTCAAAG
>CAILDT010000365.1 GCA_903833025.1 uncultured Bacteroidota bacterium
AGCAGCATATTTAATGGGTGCTAAATACAAAGGTTACAACGCCAAGCAAAATGATTTTACCGATAACACTACTCTTTCTGCCACTATGTTTAGGATAGCACCAGCTATTAGAATTACTGTAGGTGATAAAAAATTTAAACCATACCTGCGTGTAGGTGCGGTGTTTCGTGTGTTTGGTAAAATTACAATTGACGACACCTATTACGATATACAAAACAATACAACCACCGAAGCAGTATGGAAATATTCAAAAGGATTTTCTGTGGGAGTAACTTCCTCTATTGGTGGCACTTATAAGTTAACAGATAAATTGGCTTTGTTTGCCGAGTTAAATTTTATTAGCCAAAGTTGGGGACCCAAAAAAGGCAAATGCACTAAGTATGTTATAAACGGAACGGATAATTTACCAAGTTTAACACCTAACCAACGAGATGTAGATTTTTTAAATGATTACACAGCCCCTGCAAATTACAATGCACAAACAGCTTTTAGCCCACGCGAATTAATGCGGCAGTATTTTCCGATGAGTAGTGTAGGAATTAATATTGGTTTAAATTTTACATTTGGAAAAACAGATGAGAAAAAATAAAATAATTTTTATTCTAATTTCAATTCTTTCTTTTGTAAAAAGTTACGCCCAAAACTACCCACCCAATTTTGTAAACAATGGCTGTGCTTATACTTATAATGGTTTTACTTATACACCCGCAGATACTACATTGCATTGCGTTGGCAGTAAATACAATTTAGTTTTTGAAGACGATTTTAATGGAAGTACGCTTGATACAAGCAAGTGGATAACTTGTTACCCTTGGGGTGGGAGGTCGTTAACAAATAATTTTTCGGGTACAGGTTGGGAGAGAGAATATTATGATGATAGCAATGTAGTTGTGCAAAATGGTTTGCTACATTTAGTAACTAAAATTGAACCTGCATATCGTATTGCTGATGCAACTTTTCCGAGCGGAAGTATTTATTTTAAATATACTTCGGGGATGGTATGTGCAAAACAATTTTTTGGAATTGGTAAGTTTGAAATAAAAGCGAAGATACCTTTGATAGATGGCACGTGGCCCGCCTTCTGGATTGCAGGTGGATGCGCTCAAGAAATTGATGGTTTTGAATTTATTAATGGGAGTCAAACGTCTGATGCTAATACTGATTCGGGAAATATGATAATGACATATCACAGAAAAAATAATTGTAGTGTGGTTGCAGATGGACAATGTGATGTTGGGTTGGGAAGAAATGTAGGGAAAAACTTATCAGATGATTTTCATATTTACACTATTGAGTGGGATGATATAAAAATTATTTGGCGAGTAGATGGAGAAATAATGAGAGAGGCATATCGCTTTTGGAATATTTCTCCACCATTTCCTATTGGACCTCTTTATGGAAATGCAACACCAATAAAAAGCTGTAGTGAATTAAATGAGTCCTCGCAATATACCGAGTTTAATACATTTCCAACTAAAGCTGTCCCGATGAATTTTGTTTTGAATACTGCTGTTGACTTTGATAGAGGAAATTATCCTACTGAATTTTTAATTGATTATGTAAAAATATATTACCCATCCGATACTGTGATTAATTCTTCTCCTAACTTTTCGCTTATAAATATTTATCCTAATCCTTCTGCTGGTTTTTTTACAGTTACACAAGCTGATATAAATAATCCTATTTATGGAATTGTTTTGTTAGATGTGTTGGGAAAAAGTGCGCCGTATCAATTCGTATCCTATACAAATAATACGATGCTGAATTTTACTACTGACTTAAAAGGACTTTACATTGCGAAAATAATTTGTGCTAAGGAAACGTATTATAAAAAAATAATTTTTAACTAATTATGACTTCTTATAACATTGCTCTTCTTATTGGTTATTTATTTCTTTTTGCTTCCATACTTTCTTTTCAAGTATTTAATAAAACAAAAACAAGTTTGGGTTTACTTGTTGTTGCTGGTTTTTCTTTTTGTTTGTTTGCTGCTCTGTTAGACCCTTACCTAAATGTATGGGATGAATCTTTTCACGCTTTAGTTTAAAAAAATTTATTTCTTCATCCTTTAACCCCAACATTAATTGATAAGCCTGTTATTGATTATGATTTTTCAAATTGGTCTGTCAATCATGTTTGGTTACACAAACAGCCGTTGTTTCTTTGGCAAATTGCGTTGAGTTTAAAACTCTTTGGCATTAATGAATTGGCTGTGCGAATTCCTTCTGTTATTATGATGAGTGTACTTCCGTTATTTATTTACCGTATTGGGAAGATAACTATCAATAGTAGAATAGGGTATTACGGAGCTTTGCTTTTTTGTTCTTCTTATTTTATGCACCAAATTGTTAGTGGTTTTTTTACTAACGACCATAATGATGTTGCTTTTTTATTTTATGTAACAGCAAGTATTTGGGCTTGGACGGAGTATCAACATTCGGGAAAAATAAAATGGATTATTTTAATTAGTGTTTTTAGTGGTTGTGCTATACTTGTAAAATGGCTTGTTGGTTTGCTTGTGTTTGCTGGCTGGGGTGTTGCAAGTATTGCAATAAAGGAATTGAGAAATAAAATTAACTACAAACATTTTATTTTTAGTTTGCTAATTTGTTTTGCTGTGGTTGCTCCTTGGCAAATTTATATTCATTATTCATTTCCGCAGGAAAGTAATTACGAACTTTCATTAAACGCTAAACATCTTACAACAGTGGTAGAGGGGCATAGTGGCGATGCGTTATATTATTTTAAAAATTTAAATGAACTTTATGGTGGAGGCGATTGGGTACCTTATGCGGTTATACTTTCTATTTTCTTTTTGTTTAAAGCATTGAAACAAAAAAAATATAAACTTGTTTTTTTTATAAATATTGTTTTTGTGTATTTATTATTTTCTATTGCGGCAACTAAAATGATTGCGTTTTGTTTTATTGTTAGTCCGGTTGTTTTCCTTGCTCTTGCTTCAATGGTTGAATCTTTATTTTTATTTCTTGCAAAGTTTTTAAATCAATCATTTATTAAAAATAGTATGTTTTCATTTTTACTATTTGCAATTTGTTTTATAACTCTGGATTCAAACGAAATTAAATATCGCCATTATATTTCTGATAAACCGGAACGAAACAATATTAGAGAAGAAAGAATAAAGGAAGTAAATTTTATTAAATCGTTAAATACAATTTTGCCTTCGGAGGATTATGTAATTTTTAATTGTGCTCATTACAAAA
>CAILDT010000366.1 GCA_903833025.1 uncultured Bacteroidota bacterium
AGCAGTTTTCTCTGCTTATTTTTAAGTATGAAGCTAACTAGAGTTACTTAGTTAGCGCTAGTTTTTCATGGGTAATTGCTGCTTGCTCATGCTCTTTAGCTAAAGCATCATGATGCTCAGCCATTCTTTCGTAATGCCGCATGATTTCAGGATGACCTTCTTTTTCATACTCTAATGCGATTGATCTAAAATGTTCGGCCATCGCTTTATCATGCTCTTCATGTTCTCTATGAAGTTTGGCCGCTTCTAAATGTTGGGCAGGCGAAGTTGCAATCGCTGTTATGTTAGCGGGTTTAGCAGAAACAGTCGATACTTCAGCTAAGGAAGTTGTTGAAACAAGACCTAGACATATAGTAAATATAAGCCCTAAAAAAATATTATTACGCATTGTAATGTTCTCCAGATTTAAGTTAACAAAGTGTCACTTTCACCCTAGAGTCCAATTTAATTGAACTTTTCTCAGT
Source organism: uncultured Bacteroidota bacterium (assembly GCA_903833025.1). GTDB lineage: Bacteria > Bacteroidota > Bacteroidia > 2-12-FULL-35-15 > 2-12-FULL-35-15 > 2-12-FULL-35-15. The sequence goes on from CAILDT010000366.1 coordinate 465, forward strand.
CCGTAGCGGGTTGTCACATTATTCATTAAAAAAAATATGAGGAATTGATTTGGATCAAAAAGCTATCAAATAGTGTCCAATGTAACAAATAAAGAATAATCCTATAAATGACGTATTTTGACTTATCAGCCAGTTATTTCTGCTTATTTATATTAAAATAGCGGTTCACTTTCCTGAACCATAAATCTCATCAAATATACCTTCATCAGCAAAGAACTTTTTCTGCGCTTTCTCCCAACCACCGAATTGGTCAACTTTAAACAATTCAAGGGACTTAAATTGTTTGGCATATTTTGCAGCAATTTCTGGATCAACAGGTCGATAAAAGTTTTTACCAATTATTTCCTGACCTTCTTTACTGTATAAGTACTTTAAGTATTCAGTAGCCACCTCTGTAGTGCCATGCTTACGTGCCATATCTTCAACTACTGCAACTGGCGGCTCTGCCAAAATACTCATTGAAGGTGTCACAATTTCAAACTTGTCTGCACCAAATTCACGTAATACTAAATAGGCTTCACTTTCCCAAGTAATCATTACATCTCCTATTTCACGCTCTACAAAACTGGTCGTAGACCCCCTAGCACTTGTATCCAAAATTGCGGTATTTTTAAACAATTTATTTACAAAATCTTTAGCTGCGACCTCATCGTTATTGTTATGTTTAAGCGCATAACCCCAGGCCGCTAAAAAGTTATAGCGGGCAGCTCCTGATATTTTAGGATTCGGCGTAATAATACTTACATCTGTTTTAACAAGATCATCCCAATCTTTAATTACTAAAGGATTACCTTTACGCACCAAAAAAACCATCGTAGAGGTATAAGGACAACTATTATTTGGCAATAAGCTCTGCCAGTTTTCCGGTATCAATTTACGTTTTTGATAAAGTTCATCTACGTCATAAGCTAGAGAAAGACTAATGACATCAGCTTCCAAACCTTCTACTACGGCACGTGCTTGCTTGCCACTACTAGCATGGGATTGATTGATCCTTACCGTGTCGCCCGTCTTGTCTTTCCAGTGCTTAGCAAATACAGGATTGTAATCTTTGTAAAGATGTCGAGTTGTATCGTAAGATGCATTGAGTAAGCTCTCTTCCCCAGCCTGAACATTACTACCTACTAAAAAGGCTAATGCTGCGACAATAAAAATAGCAAAGAATTTATTGTTCATGTAGCTTGAAATAATATTCACTATTTTTAATCGAAAATTTTCTCATCTATGTCGCCACCAAAATGGAAGTTTGCTTTAAGAAAAAATAAGTCAGAACCCTGTGTTAAGCCAAAGCCTAACCCAAGTGAGGAAGGAAACGTATTAAATAGTACGGTATGTAATGTAGGGATTATATATTGTTGTTGTTGGCTTATAGGTGTTGCATTATTCACTTGACCAGGAGAACCGTATAACTGTAACCCCACACGGTTATGTTCAGACATTTGATAACTAGCTTCACCACGATAACCAATTTCAAAAACGCCATTTTTATTATTACCCACATATACTTTTTCTATATCAGGAGCGTTTACGATAACTGTCCAATTACCAATATCTTTTTGGAGAGTTAACATGAACTCTGATTCAAGTTGATCGTCATTAAAATTGGATTTCCACCATTCAATTTCAGTATACCAGCCCAAATCTATAGGTAACTCACCAGCCTCGGCAAACCGACCACGTAATCGAAATTTTGAACCGGCATATTGCATATCTTTACCATCTGGCTTAGCTAGATTTAGATAATAAGCAAAGTCTACTTTATCAGTTAGTCCATACTCTATTTCAAGTGCAGTCCTTAACATGTTTTGACTGGCATAAGTTGGAGACGTACCTCCTTCGCCTTCTTTATGACCAGAAACAATATAACTACTTAATAACTCTGGATCAATATTACCTTTTCCTTTTGTTTGATACCCATAGACTTGAAATTCAAACGGATCAATTCCAGCTATTGAAAGTTTGGCATAAGATATTAAAAAGAAAACACAAACCAGAAGGAAAATCTTACTTAGACTTATCATTTAAGAATTATACCATAAGAATACAAATCAAAATCAAAATCATTTGCAACAGGTGGCGCGCCGCTAGATTATACCCTTTATGACATCGCTATAATTCTTCAAAAATACCAGTATTAATTTTCGCAGCAAGGACTGCGTATAAAGAGCGCAGGGCTTTAATTTTAAAGTTACTAACATCGTATTTATTTTATCTGATTTAACCTCTCATTTATCAACTGTCGTTTTAAACGACACTAGCTAAGAAAAAGCGCCACTTAAATAAATACTGTGAAAAAGCAGTTGAGGATTTTTAGATCGCTAAAATTTAGTTTACTGAAAGTTATGCCCAGTTGCATAAGCAGCGTTTAAATATCTAGATAACATGTATGAGTTAATTTATTATGAGGATAGCCTTTATTCATAATAAGTTGGCACTTTTGAGTCGCCTCAAAAACATCCTCCAAGCTCAAATCAATTGCTTTATGTTTATGAATTTCAACATTAACCCACAAAATACCTGCTACATAAAAAATAGTGAAATAAGTTGTATGAATCGCAAAAACTGGGATTTCTTTCTTAAAGGTAGTTACCAGCAGATCATATGTTTCTCTATCCACTGAAACAATAGATAATATTTGCATATTCTCAACAAATAACTTACTGGGATTTATACACATAAAGATTGAAAAAAAAATGCAAACCACAGGATCAACATAGCCTGCATAAAAGCTATAACCCGTATTATCGAGAACAAAAGCCAAAAGAAAAGCACATAAAATGGAGATATTAGAAATCGTATCCAGTCTCCATTCCAACGCATCCGTTTTTAATAAAGACGAGTTTAGTTTATTAGCCTTTCTATGCGTATAGATTGCGCAAGAACAATTAAATAGTAAAGTCACCGAGGCATATAAAAATAAGGTGCTATGCTCAGGAGATGTCGGTCCTCTTATTAATGTTCCTATAGAACCACCGATTGCCTCGATGCAAATTTCTATAATCATCAAGTTGCGGATCATATTTAAGATAGGTATAAATCCAGAATAGCCTAAAGGATGATTATCTGAGACGGGCTTTTCTTGTAGGCGTGAAACAAAAATGGTTACCAAACCTATAATGCCACTTATGATATAAGCAGCAGCATCTACTTCTATAATATTGGAGGTTGTTAGCTCACTAAATACTAAGCCCCAAACCATTAAAAGAAGTACAAATATAAGCGAAATTTTTAAGCTGGTACGCTCGGACTCATATGAATTCTTTGTTTCTAGGGATCTGTTTTTGTTCACGTAAAAAATCTATCAATTGATTAGCGTAAATGAACATACCAACTTCAAGTGGGTAAAGGTAGTGGTTTATTCGATTACAGACCATAAGTGCATATGCAACTCTTAGCCTGTATTTATTTATTTATTTATTATTGGTATCTTGCCTGATTGTTGCTATCGCTTCCTGTACGGTCGTCATAAATTGTGCAGGAAAGATAATTGTTGAATTCTTCTCAGTCGCAATTTCAGCCATCGTTTGTAGCGTACGCAACTGGAGTGCGACTGGATGTAATGCAATAATATCGGCAGCTTGTCCTAACTTCACGGCTGCTTGAAACTCACCTTCTGCGGCAACAATTTTAGCTCGGCGTTCACGCTCTGCTTCAGCCTCTTTTGCCATAGCGCGCTGCATGTTTTCTGGCAAGGTTATATCTTTTATTTCAACTGCCGTTACCTCAGCGCCCCAAGGCTCGGTGTGACCATCTATCACATTTTTAATCTGTAGATTAATATCGCAAGTTTGTGACAATAATTGATCGAGTGAAAATTGACCGACAACATTTCTTACAGTTGTCTGACTGATCTGATTGACTGCACTAGTAATATCTTCGATAGCAATTACTGATTTTTGAGGATCAATTATTTTATAGTAAGCAACAGCTGCAATATCAATAGAGACATTGTCTTTTGTTATGATTTTTTGCGAGGGAATATTCATTGTGATTGTACGAAGAGTTACTTTGGTCATTTGTTCAATCAAAGGAATCAAAATGATTAGTCCAGGCCCCCTCGTACCAGTGACTTTCCCTAGGAAAAAAATTACGCCACGATCGTATTCTTTAACAATACGTAGCGCACTCACTAAAAAAACGATAACCATCACAACAATGATAGGAATTAAATCAGATGTAAACATAGTAAATTATTAGGGTGTTAGATGTGAAAGTTAGGATGTGTAAATAGACTGCGTCCGATATTTACCAGATCTTGTATCAGTAGTTTAGTTCATGATACAGTTATTCGACTGTATTAAAAAATGTTTAATTGTAAATAGATTCAATGCAGTATTTTTTAGTAATATAGCTAATCACATATAAGATACGCCAACTCAATCCCTAATCTATATCAAATGATTAAATTATTCGAGCCACTTGCAAAATCCATTCAAGCGAACGGAATTAATGGCCTGAAGGGCAAAAAAGAAAATTCACCTGCCATAAAATGATAAAATAGACGCTTCTGAAAACAAAAAAGTATCATTAAATTAGAATGTTACGAGAAACTTTATCACAGGCTTGGCTTAATATACAAGGCTCATTATTTCCTTGGCTGGCAGAAGAACTAGGCGATCTGACCAAGAAGCAACAGGAATTAGTCACCACCTTAGAAATACTCCGTATTGAGGAATTCATCTATTCCAGTCGTGGTTTTCCAGGTCGTCCACCTAAAGATAGAAGTGCTATTGCCAGAGCGTTTGTGGCGAAAATGATTTACAACTTGCCAACAACCCGGGCATTGCTAGATAGACTGTCCACAGATCAGTCATTACGACGGATTTGTGGCTGGGAACGTATAAACGATGTGCCTGATGAATCGGTGTTCTCGCGTGCTTTTTATGAGTTTTCGGCTTCTCAGTTGCCCGAACGAGTCCATGCGGCGTTTATTGAAAAAAACTATGCCAATGAAATAGTCGGACATAACTCACGCGATTCCACCGCCATAGAAGCACGAGAAAAACCGATTAAAAAAGAACCCGTTGAGAAAGTTGCTATCAAACGCGGCCGACCTAAAAAAGGTGAAGTCCGTGTTAAAACGTTGACGCGCATTGAAAAACAAGCTGATGGCATGAGCCTGCCTGACATGCTCAAGGACTTGCCGACAGCCTGTGACGTCGGAACTAAGAAAAACAGCAAGGGTTATAAAATCAGCTGGGTAGGCTATAAATTACATATTGATGTTGCAGACGGCGGTATTCCCATCAGCGCGGTTTTAACTTCGGCCTCTACCCATGATAGCCAGGTCGCTATTCCCTTAGCCAAAATCAGTAGGGAAAGAGTGACTAATCTGTATGATGTTATGGACTCCGCTTACGATGTGCCGCAGATTCATGCCATGAGTCGCGAATTGGGACACATCCCGCTGATTGATGTACATCCGCGCAGGGACCAAGCTCTAAAAAATGAACTGGCGGCTGAAAAGAAACGGTGTCGGCGAGTCGGGCATAAAACGCCAGAAGCCATACGTTATAACGAACGCAGTACTGTTGAACGCGTCAACGCACGGTTAAAAGATGAGTTTGGCGGTCGAGTTGTTCGTGTGCGTGGACACGCTAAAGTAATGTGTCATTTGATGTTTGGTATTCTCGCGCTAACCGCGAATCAGATGATCATTTTGGTAACCTAAAAATAGTAACGAAAGCTTTAATTGCAGGACTACTTTAGGAATTAAAAGGACAACAGTTATGTCCTGGTTTTGAAAAAAATGATGAAATAATGGGGTCGTGAGCCAAAAATAGTGATTCTCGCTCTACCCGGTTAAAAAAATGGCTTTTCGGGAGCTGATATTGGCTTGCAGAATTTTCCGGTTGGTAATTTTGCAAGTGGCTCATTCGTTAATAATAAAATTAGAGATCGATTTAGATCAAGGAAGTATTAATGTTAAATGAAAAGGATAAGTCAACAGTTCCATGGGTTAGCAGGACACCCTGATTTAATATAAACATATATACGTAATTTATAGGGTTATGTGCTTGGCATTAAAGAAAGACGAGTATCGATTTCAGGGCCTCAGCTATACGTATTAAAAAAAACCTGAACTGGCCCGCATTAAACTATTTTTTACTTTGTGGGGCTATAATACTGCTGAAGATAAAATCAATGCCTTGCAACAACTCATCACCTTAGAGACGCTAGCTGGTTTTCTTGAGCTATAGCTCACGCTAATATCTTCAAATGACTTGTTTACCCATGCTGATTATTGACTGTAACTTTTATGACCTTCTTTTTATCTATTAACCCCCTAATTTACATACATAAACTCAGTTTTTTTGTTTTTTTGACTATTTTTATTAGCAATGCCTCAGCCAATGAACCGCATTTTCTGATCCTTAATTATCACGATATTACAGTAGATGCTAAATCCTCACTTAATTCAATGGATGTGAGTATTGAACATTTTAAAGACCACTTAAAATGGTTACAAAAAAATAACTATAAAATTATCAGTGTACAAAATGTTTTTGATGCCGCAGCTGGCCAATCTAAATTACCCGATAAATCAGTACTGTTAACCTTTGATGATGGTTATCAAAGTTTTTATAACCAAGTCTTTCCTTTATTAAAGAAATATCATTACCCAGCCACAATTGCTTTAGTAGGCACATGGATGGATGGCAATATTACCCCTACTGAACCTGGGAAACCATTACTATCTTGGGAGCAGATAAGAGAAATCAAGCAATCCGGTTTAGTAGAAATTGCTTCACACACTTATGACCTTCATAAAGGACTTATCGGTAATCCTCAAGGCAACACTCAAGCTGCTGCCGTTACACGTATCTATGATGAGCCCATGATGGTTTACGAAACAAATGAGGACTATCAAAATCGTATACGTATTGCCCTATTAAAAAGTGCCGAATTTATTTTCCAACATGCTGGCGTGAGACCAAGAGTCCTGATTTGGCCATACGGAGAATATAACCAACAGAGCATACAAGCCTCCAGAGAAGCAGGCATGCCAATGACTATGGGGTTAAAAGATGGATTTAATACCTTAGCCGACATTAATGCATTAAAACGATTGATTTTAGTTGATAATCCAGATGTAAAGCAATTTACAGAAATTGTCACCAAACTCCGAACCAATCGGTCTTTGCGCGTCGCTCATTTGGATATGGATTATCTTTACGATACTGATCCTGAGCAAACAGAACATAACTTAGACAGAGTAGTACAACGCATCAAAGACATGCATATCTCTACTGTTTATTTGCAGGCATATGCTGATCCAGATGGTGATGGCAATGCCGATGCCTTATATTTCCCCAACCGACATTTACCGGTAAAACAAGATTTGTTTAATCGCGTTGCTTGGCAATTAAAAACAGTCGCCCGAGTCAAGGTTTATGCCTGGCTCCCGATTTTAGCCTATCAAAGCAAGATACCAGAATCATGGTATGTACAAGAGTGGCATGAGGGCAAAGCGCAGAAGCCAAGCCATACTTATACACGCTTATCACCTTTCAACCCAGAGGCGCGTCAGTATATTGCTGAGATTTACGAAGACTTAGCGACCTATTGCAATTTTGATGGCATTCTATTTCATGACGATGGTATTTTGTCAGATTATGAAGATGCCTCATCATTAGCTCTGGAGTATGGCAAACATGTTTGGGGCCTTCCTGATCAATTTGAATTGTTGCACAAAACTTCTGAAATCCGGATGACTTGGGCACAGCATAAAACCGAACTGATTAACCAATTTACCGATGAGTTAACTAACAGAGTGCGAATTTATCGGCCCGATATAAAAACAGCACGTAATTTTTATGCAATGCCTCTATTAGAACCTTATACCGAAGAATGGTATGCACAATCTTATCCTTCTTTTTTAGCCCATTATGATTACGTTGCTATTGAAGCGATGCCATTCATGGAGGAGGCAAAAAAACCAATGGAGTGGTTAACACAACTGGTAAAAGAAGCCGCCAAACAACCTAATGGCCTCAATAAAACAGTATTTGAATTACAATCAGTTGACTGGAAAACTCAAAAGAAAATTGCTATGCCAATCTTTATCAACCAACTAAAGTTATTGAAAAAACTGGGGGTTAATCATATTGGCTATTATCCAGACAATGTTTTTGAAGATCAGCCTCGTTTATCGAATTTACAACAATACTTCTCCATCCCTGCATTACCTTGATCATGACTTTTTCGCTTCAAAACTTAAGTGTAATACTAGTAAACCAATGGTATCAATTTTTGTCTGCATGGGCACCTATTGATGCAAGCATCGAAGGCTTTATTTATTATTACCCTTTGTTTATGGCTTACATATGGATGTTTGGTGCCATTATTTTTTATTTCAGATTTGAATGGAGACAACAAGGCAATACAGAGCATTTACCTGAGTTAACTAAATACCCTCCTGTTTCTATTTTGATTCCCTGCTATAACGAAGCTGAAAATATTCGTGAAACCGTAGAAATTTTACTACATCAGAAATATCCAGTTTTTGAAATTATCGCCATCAATGACGGCAGTAAAGATAACACCTTAGCAATATTGCAAGATTTAGCCAAACAGCACCATCAATTACGCGTCATCAATTTACACACCAATCAAGGCAAGGCAATGGGTTTAAGAACCGGTGCATTATTGGCTAACAGTGAAATTTTAATTTGCATTGATGGCGATGCACTCCTAGCTCCTGAAGCCATCGCTTGGATGGTTAGACATTTTATTGATAATCCACTCGTCGGTGCCGTCACCGGTAACCCGCGTATTCGCAATCGATCGACACTATTAGGTCGAATCCAGGTCGGAGAGTTCTCTGCCATAGTCGGTATGATTAAACGGGCGCAACGGTCTTACGGAAAAATATTTACCGTTTCTGGTGTTATTGCCGCATTTCGTAAGTCTGCATTACATAATGTCGGTTACTGGAGTAATGACATGGTCACTGAAGACATAGACATAAGCTGGAAGTTACAGCTTGCTGGTTGGTCTATCTATTTTGAGCCTAATGCCTTGTGCTGGGTGCTAATGCCAGAAACAATTGATGGCTTATGGAAGCAAAGAACCCGCTGGGCGCAGGGAGGAACAGAGGTATTATTGCGGTATTTTCACGCTCTATTTCATTGGTCTTCACGAGGCATGTGGTTATTATACAGCGAATGTTTAATTAGTATTATTTGGGCATTTTTAATACTGCTACATTTACTCTACGCACCCTTAGAATTATTGACTGAATCAACCAGACAATCACTACATGATCTTAGTCCCAGTTGGACCAGCATGTTGCTCAGTCTGACTTGCCTGATTCAATTTGGCGTTAGCTTGTTTATAGATTCACATTACGAATCACGTACTGGCGGTGTCGCTCGTTATTATTACTGGATGGTATGGTACCCCATTGTCTACTGGTTAATAAACGTTGGCACCACCATTGTAGGGTCAATTAATGCCATAAAAAAGAAACGTGGGCAGCGCGCTATTTGGATCACCCTAGATAGGGGGTTACGTCACAAATGAAAAGCTATATCATTAATGCACCACAACTACAAAGCCTGCAAAAAAGATTAGGATCTTTATTTGCTTGGGCTATTTGCTGGGTGATGTGGGTTTACCTATTAGTTCCTTTGGTTGTTTTAAGCAGTTGGATATTAGGCGATAAAAAGCTAATCAACGAAATGCGCTGGTTTGGAGGGTACAAAAGCTTACTTGAGCTGATGCAAATTTATCTCCTAACTTTGTTAATCATGGCTATATTCTGGCTAGCCTGGATTACCTATCGTATGATACGAAAACCGCCAAAACGCCCACCTACCTTTAACGTCGTAACTGATATTGATGTATGTTCATTTTATCAAGTAAAAATTGATGAAATTCAACTGTGTCGCAATGCCAACCTAATTACTGTTTTTTTTGACGATAATGGCCATATCATTCATCTCGCTCCAGATAGCACTTTATAATCTCAGTATTGGTATTACAGTATTGGAACTACCTATCCATAAAAAATCTTACTTTATCTTCCAGTTAGATTAGGTTTTTAAATCCATTCTATTGGTTGATTTGCACAACAAAAAACCTAAATTTGTATTATCCAATGCATAGGTGATTTGCCGTTGGTTACTAACGCAATAATAGCTGTAGATGAATTCCTCTTATTGGCAGTTAAATCCCCTTTACTCAGAGACTTACCCAGTGCGATATGATGCATTCCATGAGCATGACAGCCTGTACAATTTGCGGTGAATATTTTCTCACCTTTATCTGCATATGCATCTGCAGCCATGGAATTTCGAATGCCAAAGTATTTCACTTGATAAACTTATCAATCACGTATTCGAATTAAGTCATGGCAACTTTTGCAGGCAGCACCGAGCTTCCCAAATTGCTCTTTGATAACTGCAAGATCACCCAAATTTGCACTCGCTTTTAATTCAATTGACGCCTTAACTAATCTAGCATCTATTTCTTTTACTTCCTCTTGTTTCTGAAAATAATCCAGCTTAAGTCGAGTCGATTTCCAGCCAGTTCCTTGATGAGTACCTGCTCCATAAAGGTCAAGTAAACCAGAATTAGCTATCGCAAAAATAACCTCAGTAGCGGCAATAACCTGATCTTTATTGTAGGTTTCTGGGTGATCAATGATCTGACTTTTAATTTTTGTAGTATTCCAACCCATTAATGAATAAGCGGATTGCCGAATTTTTATTTGGTCTTCTACGGTTCCCGCGGAGACTTTAAAAAATGACAACATCAGAATGAGTGCTAACAGATATTTCAATTGCATTGTTATCCCAAAAGCTAAGTTAATTGACATATTTTGACAACAATAAGGTATTACATCTTCGCTAATAATACCAGATAACCAGTGAATCCATCATTCCAAATTGCAACAACGAAGGCCATTGCAACCACTATGCTGGCCAAGCAACGCAGCTTATTAACCGAGTCGATTGAAGGCGTAATGTCATTAACCGGCAACCGTTTATTACCTGTTAGCATCGGCACAATAAGATTGGTTTTTTTGACGATCAGATAAAACAAGAGAGCGGATACATGCAAAGCTATTATCACCAATAATGGTGTTACTAACCAAATATGCCAGCCGCTTAATTTATCACTTAGGCCTTTCTCAATCGAATGAAATAAAGGGCCTTCAAACGCAATATCATCATTGGCAAAAAGGCCTGTGACCGCTAAAGATAACAATGTTACCAATATCGCAATTACTGCTAGAGAGCCAAGAGGATTATGTCCGACTCCTTGCCAATGACCGCTTAAATAGGCGCGGATGCTTGAAAAAGTGGGTATAAAATTTATAAACCGTGCAGTCGAACTACCAATCAATCCCCAGATTATCCGAAACAGTAACAAACCCATCACCATAGCACCCAGTAAACCATGCCAATCCGTTAGCAACCCTCCCAACAGGCCAGTGATATAACAAGCGCTTACTGATATCACCAATAACCAGTGAAACATTCGTAAAGGCCAGTCCCACACTTTACAGAGGTTGACATTACACCCTTTATTCTTTTCCAATACTCACCTACGCATTCATCAAGATACAAGCGTGATTATTTTACTGCATAATCGATCAATAGTGATTATGCACGTCTTCTTTCCAATGTTTGCTGACATACTCTTTATCGAACTGCTCTGATCTATCAGTCTCCTTCTTAGCTTGCGCATAATAAGTGGCCAGATTATCGATATCCTTATCCGTCATATTAGCAACTGCACCATTCATCAACGGATCAATGCGTTTTTTATCTCGATAATCACGCAGTGCAGTCACTAAATAGCCTTTTTTCTGACCTATTATATTGGGCGACATGTAGTTGACACGAGTATTGTCTGGGCCATGACAACCACTACACATGTAGTAGGCTGTATCTGAGGCTGCAGCGGGAGTATCGGCTGCCGATTTCCATCCAAAATAAGAGCAGGCAGTCAGACTTACTGCTAAAAAACCAACTACAAAAAACATTAAGATACGAGCTGCTGTGAGTTTTATCATTTGAATCTATATTGTTTCTGTTGAGCACATTAGTCGGCGCGCAAATGCGCATAATATTCAGCTAAATCGACGATTTCTTGATGAGTCAGCTTTTTTGCCACATCATTCATGGTCGGCACGTAAAGCCCATCTTCATCTTTAATAGGCGGCAATTTTCGCATATCATGTTTGTAGTCAATCATAACCTTGCAAAAATAAATAGCCTCTTGACCTGCGATATTAGGATTATCATCTGTTTTACTAATGCCATTTTTACCATGACAGTCACTACACGACTTATTAGCAAGGTCTGCTAACTTTTGTTCAGCAAGGGCTTTTGTTTTGATATAACGCTGACTCTTCGGATCCATGCCCTTATCATCAGTACCATGGGACATATGCATATGCTGACCATCATGAGAATGATGGTCCATTTGCGAGGCATCGACTTCATCGGCAGCATATGAGAAATTAGCAGCACTCAACAAAGCCATTGCCATAAAAAGACAGTTAATTTTTAATTTAAAATTCATAATAAGTAGATAAAATCAGAACATCCAGTTGCCAACTAAGTAGAGGGTATTGTTTTGTGTTGCACTTCGTCCTTGACCGTCATAATTATTTGATGCGCCATTAAATTGTGTATAGGCATAATAATTCAACGAAAAGCGTAAATTCGTATAAGGATCGGTTTTAACAGTGCCTTTACCAAAAGGCACGTAATCAGCCCCCAACATAAAGTAATTAGAGTTCGGCGAGCCATTAGCACTACCCGATATCGGATTGATGTCAGCTACATTTGTTGCGCCACCATTATAAAGACCCATATCTGTGGTGCCTTTCATATAATTCCACATGGCCGATAAATTATAGGTCTGCTTGTAGGTCCACATACCCATCATCATCATAGAATTCAGATTGTTCTGATTGTTAGTTGACAACCCCATCGATTGAGAGGCATTCAGTGTCATATTATCCCGGGTATATCTGGCCATGCCCATGAACATATTGTTATTGTCCATCATATACGAATAGTTGGTGTCAAAATTGAACTCTTGAAAAGCATTGGTCCCAGCACCTGCCACGTAACTGGGGGTAACATTACCCGCCATACCAAAACTACCGACCATCATGGTATGAGGACCGGTGATATGCTGCACAAAGGTTCGATAATAAGGTGCGCCGCCCTGAATCTGACCTGATTGGTAATTGTAACCATCACCAGGATTACCCTTGCCTCCATTACCCCAAGTACCTAAACCCTGTGCCATATTGGATGACTGAGACGTATAGCCTCCCACTTCCACATAGACATGATTGTCAACCATGGCATAGGCTGTCATGCCGGCTGAATTCGCGGATCCCATCAACCCCTGCATCCAAGGCTTGGCGGTCGGCATTGTCGCAACTTGTGACTGGGTATAGGGGTACATCCACGCATACGAGCTCATCCAGAAATCCGACATGGTCGGCGCATTGGTCGCTGTTACTCCATAGGTCACATTTTTACCCAATAAGGTATGGTGGTCAGCCGCGCGCAAATCCGCCATGGAAAGAGATATCGCCTTAGTCGTTGAGGGTGTCATTTGCATTTGCAGATAGGCGCCGGCCTTGGGAGCAACACGTCCAGTATAATAAATACTGATCCAATCCATTTCTAAATTATTATTGGTTTTTGCGTTTCCTGACACGACAGCATCATAAGTCCCCTTAGGCACATTTGTATTAGTATTGGTCAACGACCCCACCACTTCTACTCCTAGTGCATTTATTAAATTAGGCAATTTGTTGGCATTTCCTGCAACATATCCATCTAATTTAAATTTTTGCCCATACTGGGTTAGCCAAGGACCATAAGCTTGCATATGACATGACGAACAAGGCTCGCCGGTTTGCCTAGCAAAGCCGGTCGTTGCCAGCACTTTTTGGAAGGGTAATAATAAAGTAACAAAAGAAACAATAATAAGTAAATAAAATTTATTTTTTTGTTTGTTGCGAAATTTAAAATTGAACATAACGTGGTCTGGTATGGCGCGTGAAAAATAACTTACATAACAAATATACAGCAAATTTCGCGCCAAGTAATTATGCACATGAAAATTCGAAATAAATCTATTAAAACAGTAATGCAACTATTAATAAATAGGTTATTTAACACATATTTTCAAAAAAGTGAGCCATATAACACACTTTTGCTTAGAGATTTTTTTCACGTACAAAGCATCAGGTAATAGAATTAGGCTTTTCACTAGTTCTATTTCTTACTTGATAATCACCATGGCTGAAAGACTAAGCTTCTATATCAATCTTGCTTCTAATGGGACGCGAAGAATTGAGATTGAGTATTACTGGAATGGCAAACTCTAAATAAGTAGGTAGGTATTAATTGAGCCTGTAATAATTTCAACAATGAACATAACGCCATTTAGAATTAGCAACCAAAGCAATACATTGCGTTCTAATGTATTTTTTCTTTGTCACTAATTAACTCTACATCATCTGTGTCTAAGAAAGAATTAGATTGAATCTCCGCTCCATAGCCAAGCGGCATTAGTTTTTCTAAAACTATATTTGGCTCTGTTGTATGTTGAACTGTTAATAATCTATTTTGTAAATCAAAATTTAACGATTGGATTGGCAATGCTTCAAGTGTCATCCTAATCATTTGCTCTTCGCTTGGACAATCCATTTTGGGAACTTTGAAGAGTGTTTTAATAGTTTGCTGTTTCATACTTTTATAGTGGAATTTAATTAATTTCTACTCAAAAAACTAAGCCATAACAAACCCAAATAACCACAAGAGCGGATTGGTAAGTAATGATTTAAAAGGGTTGAAATAAAAGCTGTTAATGGGTGCTCTTCAACCTTTTATAGTAATACTTAATCTTTAAATTAAATAAAAAAGTCATAATACATTGAATTTAAATGCTTTTATTTTTAATAAAAAGTTGGCATGAAAATAGCTAATAGTATAGGTAGAGATTGAGAGTTTAAATAAACTGGTTAAATTTAGCTATACCTTCATCTCAAATTAATTCATCCCCTTTATTGAGAAAAATTTTTATGAATAAAAGTATTTATCTTGGCTTAGTTATTACAGCGGGTCTTATTGTTCTATCCGAGGCCTCATTAGCAGAAACCTCTTCTCCTATCCATCCAATAACAATTACTGCACCTATCAGTGCAGTATCAGAATATAAAAAGACATCAACATTTCATAAAGCAATGGTAGCCCATTACAAAGCGCTCATAGCAGCAGAGTATGGCAAAACAATTGAGAGGAAAAAATCATGAATAAATTCATACTGACCGGTTTTTTACTAGTTTTAAGTACGGCAATTTTTGCCGACGACCGCCTAAATGCTGCTATACATGAAGCCAAGGCAGCGGAAATGCTAGGCCAGCAAGGTAAAGTAACAAAGCTGATTAGACATGCAAATATGGCGCTTGTACATTCACTTGCAGCATCTAATGTAGCCAAAGGTACGTATAAAACTAAACTGGATGCCGCATCTAACTCATTAAAAAATGCCATTAATGATGCCAGACTGAATTATGTAGGGCCAGCAACAAAATCTGTTGAATTAGCTGTGCAACAATTGGAAGCGGCTAAAAAATTATAGGAACATCAATTCCCTACAAACCTTAGCATGGCAGAGATGATCAATTAGTGACGCCATCCTCTTACCCATTATTAATGGCATAATTTTTCTTGTTGGTAATGCTTTATTACCCACTTGTTCAATTATGGAAATTATTGCTGCCAATTACAGCATCTATATTAACTGCTCCCTCTAGAAATAAATCATGACCAAGACCCTACTCATCATTGAAGATGAAAAACTGTTAGGTATCGAACTCTCCAGTCACTATCGTGCGCAGGGATGGGATGTTGTCTTGACAGCTAACCTAGCTATTGCCAAAACCTTACTAATAACTAATCGCATAGAACCTTTACTGATTCTTTCCGACATGAACTTGCCGGATGGTAATGCATTGGACTTTATGGAGACTATGAAAAAACATGTGGGCTATGCCGAATGGTTATTTTTAACCGGCTATGGCAATGTGCCAGATTCGGTCAGGGCTTTACGACTAGGCGCCTATGACTTTCTGGAAAAGCCCTGTGATTTAGACCGGCTTGACTTGGTCATTAACAGTGCTGCCCGCAGTGCTTCCATGCAACGCCGAGTGATTGATCAAACCAAACAAGGCCATCGCCGTTATTCACCCGAGGCTTATTTAGGTCATAGTCAGCAAGCAAGGAGTATGCGGGAATTACTTGAGAAACTGACGCAAGTCCCTTTTAGCACTTTAATTATCGGTGGCGAAAGCGGCACAGGTAAGGGCTTAGCGGCGCGAATCCTTCATTATGGTGGTCCTCGTGCCCAACAACCCTTGATTGAGGTGAATTGTGCTGCTTTACCTCGTGAACTATTGGAATCAGAGTTATTCGGCCATGAGCAAGGTGCTTTTACAGGCGCGTCAGGACTACACCGTGGCTTGTTGGAACAAGCAGATGGCGGCACTCTGTTTATGGATGAAATTGGTGAAATGCCGCTGGATTTACAGGCTAAACTGCTAAAAGTCATTGAAGATCA
>CAILDT010000367.1 GCA_903833025.1 uncultured Bacteroidota bacterium
ATAAAATCCTGCATATATTACAAAAGCGGCACTTATTAAATGCAATAAATTGGAAAGCATCAAAGCACCTTTTGTACCAAGCCGAACAGGAATTGATTTTAAATTCTTTGATTTATCAAACTCTTCATCTTGCAACGCATAAATAATATCGAACCCAGATACCCAGAACAAAACAGCAAAGGAAAAGAAAAGAGGTAACCAGCTGAATTCGCCTGTAACAGCAAGGTAAGCACCTATAGGAGCTAATGATAAACCGACGCCTAATATTAAATGACACAGTGCTGTAAATCTTTTTGTGAAGCTATAACCCAACACCACAGCCAATGCCACGGGAGATAGATAAAAACAAAGTTTATTGATAAGAAAGGTAACACCGATAAATAACAAACAATTTACGATAACAAAAAACAAAGCATTGCTTGGTTTAATAATGCCTGCGGGTATTTCGCGGATAACGGTTCGTGCATTTTGTTCGTCATATTTCCTGTCGATATACCTGTTAAAAGCCATAGCAGCACTACGCGCAAATACCATACATAAAATTATATATAGAAATAAATCTAAATGAAACGAATGATTAGTAAAACTAAGAGCCAAAAAATAACCAATGATAGCAAACGGCAATGCAAATATGGTATGGCTAAACTTTACGAGTGATAGATAATTGTTGATGGTAGCGGTAGCCGGCATTCTATACTAATAGCTTATTGGTGTATAAATTTAGAAACAATAATTATAACAACAGGCAATGAACTTAACAGAATACCTATTACACCGGGAGATAATTTTTGTTCACTTAATTGATAACGAAAGTCGATAAATATATATGCAGTAGAACTCATCATTCCGAAAAAGCCAACAATAACACCGAAGAACATTCCTTTTATGCCAAGCGGAGCAACACATAAAAGTGCAGCAATGCTTCCAAAAACTAATGATAAAATGCCGAGTACTTTTAAAATCTTCTTCACAATTAAACTAAAGTATAACAAGTTTTTTAGTAGTTACCATCCTTCCATTCACCATTAAATTACAAAAGTAAACACCTGATGGTAACGAATTATTTAATTGTACAGATGAGCTGGCAACAGTAATGGATTTAACCTGTTCGCCTAATGCATTATAAATTGTAAGCTCCATTTTATCCTTCGCTTTAAAATTGGAGATGTCAATAGTTACAATACTTCCCGAAGTTGTAGGATTCGGGTAAATAGAGATTGTATTAGTGTTTACAATATTTTCAACCCCTAAACCACTACAACCAACTAAAGTTGTAAAAGCATTTGCTTTGCCATAACCGTAAATATTATTTGGCACAGTGCCTGTAAAAGCATCTATGGTTGTGCAACCATCAATTGCTGCCCTCACTTGTGCGGCAGTTGCATTAGGATTCTTTTGCAAATACAAAGCAGCAATACCTGCTACAGATGGGGAAGCAGCGGAAGTTCCTCCATCGCGAACGTGCAGACTATCAAGAGTTAAGTTATCGGTACAACAAGAAGCAACATAACGATAATAGCCAAGAGGGATTGCTGCAATGGTCATATCACCAGGAGATACTACATCTGGTTTAGTTCTTCCATCTCTAGTAGGTCCGACACTGGAAGAGGCGTCTATTCTGCCAGGAACTTTTGAGAAATCAGTATAAGGAATACCCCCGCAAGAAAGATAACTTCTTCTGTTAGTATAGTTTCCAACAGTAACAACATTATCTAAACATTGAAAACTGGTACATATTGTTTGTTTTGAATCAGGTAATTTATAATGGATACTATCGTGCATAACGGATGGGGGAGGTAACGGTAAACTCACCATACCGTAATTCCAAGAGTCAAACTTCCCTGAACCGGTAACAATTAAACGCCAGTCATAAGTTAATGAATCGGGCTGAATAACAAATTCCATTTTATAAGTTCCTGCGTATGGTTGGCTGGCAATGGATTGCATAACCCCAATTCGATGTCCTGCATTAAATAACGTATCATTTCTTAAAGGACCTAAAGGAAACATAGTTGAAAAATGTATTTTCCCTCTAAAAGAATATACAGGAGTAACCTCGTCAGCTCCAATGGAAAAACTTAAGTTAGTCATATCAGCAACACTGCCGTACAACTGAATGTTAATAATATTATTTCCTGCAAAGGTAGGCGGGGGAGTGAAAAGAGTGAAATTAGTGTCATTTGGTGCAACGGTATAACCAAGATGGTAAGGGTTGTAACCATCATTTCCCGCAGCAGCTACAATAGCACGACCTGTATGCGCATTCATAAGGTTATTTATCATCTGTGCCTGCAAATCCATTCCATCGTGCGAACCGTAGGTTTGATTTACTCCACCAACTAGTCCACCAAGACTTATATTAATTACGCAAGGTTTACCCATTGCCAATGCTTTTGTGTAAATATAATTGATAGCATCGGTAAAAGAGAATGGGTCAGTTCCACACCAACTCATTGCAACCATTATTATATCTGCCTTTGGCGCAACGCCTTTATATGAATTAGAAGCCAAGCCATTTCCAACTGCAACGCCTGCGGTGTGAGTACCGTGCCCAGCATAATTCGAACAATTATTTACATCCGAAGAAGCGGCAGCTAATCCATTATCAATATCGGTGTTTGTAAATTCTTTACCATAGCTGTAACCTGTTGGAGGGTTACCTGTAAGGTTATGGTCCCATAAAAACTTTACTCTGCTATGCCCTAAGCTATCTCTAAAATCACCGTGAGCAAAATCAATCCCTGTATCAATAAATCCAACAACAACACCTGTTCCATCATAACCTTGAGTTAAAGGAGCCTGACCACTATGTACAAGAATAACATTATTGTTTTTTAGCATCGTGTCGTTTAATGGTCGAGCATTACGACTTGTAATCTCTAATCTTTCTATAGATTTACTTGAAGTAATCTTTTCTATGTTTTGTAATTTTATTGTAACTTTGGAAATGTCGCCTGCAGAATACTCGAACTTACCTCCAGCAGAAACTACAAGTTGTTTAATAGTTTCAACATCACCTTGTATTAGCACTTCCACAGAGGCATTGTTTTTTAACTCATTTTGATGTGCAAATTTATACAATGAAAAATTAGCTTCAGTTAAGTTTTGACCAAATGCAGATGTCAAAATTATAAAGCTTAAAGCTAATAAGTGTATTAATTTTTTCATATTTTTTCATTTAAATTATTATTCGTCAAAGATAAGAGATATTATTTTACATCAGTTATAAATTTATTGCGAAATTTACCGCGAATTAAATATGAAAAATGAAATCAGAGAACGTTATTGATATAAATCTTCCAATTGCCAATAACTTTATTTATAGTTTGAAGCATTACCCTTCTCGAAATGCTTTGTTTATTAATGGCAAGTATTATACTTACGAGGAGTTAGGTGAAATTGTATTTTATGTGTACAATAAAATCCCTTCAAATAAGATTTATGAGCGTATTGGGGTTTATTGTAATGATGACATTGTTACTTATGCAACTATTATTGCTATTGGGTTATATGGGGCGGCTTATGTGCCTTTAAACAATAAATTCCCTGTTGTCAGAAATGAAAACATTGTTCGGCAATGTAATTTGCAATTGATTCTTTCCTCAATAAAGAATGAAGGTTTAAAAGATATTAAGGGGGATGCTGAAATAGTAATTACTAGTATTGATAATAAATCGAATATGGATTTACCAGTAGGTTATAGACAGGCAAACCAACCTTATTCTTGTATTCTTTTCACCTCTGGAACTACTGGCGAGCCAAAGGGTGTTCCCCTCACTCATTCTCATATTAATTATTTTTTCGATTATCAATTAAGGAATTACGATTTTAATAAAGAAGATAAGTTCCTGCAAGTATATGAATTAACATTCGATGTTTCTATATTTTCATTTTTAATGCCATTGCTTGTAGGGGGCTGCTGTTACGCTGTTCCAGATAAAGGATTGAAGTTTGCAACAATTATTCAAATGTTAAAGGAGCATAAAATAACTGTTGTTAGTATGGTACCAACTATACTAAGTTATATAAAAAATTATTTGTCCGAAATCCATTTACCTGATTTGCGATATAGTGTTTTTTCTGGTGATGCATTGTATCATCATCTTGCAGTAGCTTGGAGCAAAGCAATGCCGAATGGTGTAATAGAAAATTTTTATGGACCAACAGAAACAACTATTGTATGCCTCCATTATCCTTTTGAAGAGTCAAAATCTGCTGAAGAATCTGTAAATGGCATTGTTACGTTGGGGAAACCAT
This sequence comes from uncultured Bacteroidota bacterium, assembly GCA_903833025.1. Classification (GTDB taxonomy): domain Bacteria; phylum Bacteroidota; class Bacteroidia; order 2-12-FULL-35-15; family 2-12-FULL-35-15; genus 2-12-FULL-35-15. The sequence goes on from CAILDT010000367.1 coordinate 4,258, forward strand.
TTGACGGAGTCGAAGTAATTATAGTGGATGAGGAAAATTGTATTGCTGAAAAGGGTGAATTATGTTTTACGGGGACTCAAATCATTTCTCATTATTTGAATAATATTAATGGTCAAAAGTTTATTGAAATAAATAATAAACGCTGGTACAAAACTGGCGATATAGTTTTAAGAAACGAAAATGGAAACCTTTGTTTTCTTGGACGAGCAGATAGCCAAGTAAAAATAAATGGTTTCAGAGTTGAATTGAGCGAAATAGAATTTGCAATAACAGG
>CAILDT010000368.1 GCA_903833025.1 uncultured Bacteroidota bacterium
ATGAGTGACCCAGTATTAGACTTGATTAATAAAAATAATTTAGCTTTCACAGTTAGTGGCAGAGATTATTTAATTAAATGTTTGAATCCAGATCACGAAGATAGTAACCCTAGTTTTAGAGTTGATAAAGTAAGTGGTGTAGCTCATTGTTTTAGTTGTGGGTTTAAAACTAATATATTTAAATATTATGGGATTTTTACAAATCCTATTCCAATTAAAATTGCTAAATTAAAAGAAAAGTTAGCTGAGTTAAAGGTCGGTACTTTTGGATTAGACTTACCATTAGGACATACTCCTTATACAAAACAATTTCGTGGAGTTAGTCCCCAAACTTTAAAACAGTTTGGGGCTTTCTATACTAATCAAGTAGAAAAACTACAAGATAGAATTATTTTTCCAATTAAAGACATTACTGGTAAAACAGTAGTATTTGTAGGAAGACATACTCTATCAAATGGAAACCCTAGATATATTAATTACCCTAGCGGTGTTCATATGCCTGTATTACCCGCACATCTACCTAGCGGTTATCAGTCTATGGTAATTGTAGAAGGCATATTTGATATGTTAAATCTTTATGATAAAGGTTTAGAGAATGTAATATGTGCTTTTGGTACAAATACGTTACAAAACGAAACAGGATCAAAACTATTGCCGTTTAAAGCTCAAGGCATTACTCACATCTATATTTTATTTGATGGAGATGATGCTGGTGCTATAGCAGCAAAAAACTTAAAACCTATTATTGAACAAGAAGGGTTTATAGTAGAAATTGTAACTTTACCTGATGGTGTAGACCCAGGTGAGTTATCTCACGAAGATGTAAAAAGTATTGCCGAGTATATTACAAAATAAACTTGACAAATTAGCTTAAATACGCTATAATAAAGTATTGAATAGGAAAATTATGAAAAAAATAGCCTTGATTGATAAAGCCCCTAACCGCACTCGGTATAATGATTATTTTCAATTTGAATTTGATCACTATCACATGAGTTCGGTTCCAATTACTAAATTGTTGAAAAAAGATGTTGATCTAGAAGTAGACTTAGATCAATATGATTTGGTAATTTTAGTAGGTGCAGAAGCAGCCAAAGAATATGCAAAAGTTACTTCGGTAACTAATTATGCAGGACAACTTGTTGCTGACAAATTTGTACCTATTAGTAATCCTGCTATGTTGGCTTTTAAACCTGAAGGTAAGCCTGACTTTCAGCGTGCAGTAGATAAACTACATAAATATGTAGACGGTACTGTAAAGAAAATGGCTGAGGGAGATTTTAAAGGCATTGATAGTACAGAAGAAGCAAAACAATTTCTTCAAGAAGTATTAGACAATGCCCAAGGTTATGTTGCACTAGATACAGAGACTACAGGACTATATCCACGTGACGGCTATGTGTTAGGTGTGTCCACTAGCTATAAACCTAAACACGGACGTTATATACTTACAGACTGTATGGATGAAGACTGTTTATATTTGCTACAGCAAATCTGTAATCAGTTTGAAATTGTATTTCATAATATGAAGTTTGACTATAAGATGCTTAACTATCATCTGCAGTTAGAGTTCAATCGTAAGCGTGTTCATGACACAATGGTTATGCACTATGTGTTAGATGAAACTGATAGTCATGGTCTAAAACAACTTGCTTTAAAGTATACCGATTATGGTGACTATGATAGTGAGTTGGATGAGTTTAAAAAAGAATACTGCAGTAAAAATGGTATTCTTCAAGATGATTTTACATACGACTTAATTCCTTTTAATACTATCAGTCGCTATGCAGCAATTGATACAGCAGTTACTTATGAGTTATTTCATAAATTCTTGCCTATTGTGCAAAAGAATGATAAGTTACGATATGTTTACGAAACCATTCTTATTCCAGGCACATTATTCTTAATGGATATGGAAGAAGTAGGAATTCCTATTAGTCAAGAACGAATGGCAGCCGCTAACTTATATCTTGATGAAGAAATTGCTAAAGCAAAGGAAGTTGTATATGGATTCGAAGCTGTCAAAAAGTTTGAGCAGGATACTGGTAAAATATTTAATCCTAATAGCGTTATGCAGCTACGCGTGGTTCTTTTTGACTATCTTGGACTTAATCCCACAGGAAAGAAAACTGCCACTGGGGCGATTTCAACAGACGCAGAAGTGTTAGAGCAGCTATCTGACGAACATCCCCTTCCAGCCGCTATCTTGAAAGTTCGTCAACTTGGTAAAATTCAAAATACCTATATTTCAAAAATTTTACCAGAACTTGATCGTGATGGTCGTATTCGTACAAATTTCAATCTTATATTTACTACTAGTGGTAGGCTTAGTAGTTCTGGCAAGTTCAACGCTCAGCAAATACCTCGTGACAATCCTATTATCAAAGGTTGCATCAAAGCTCCAAGTGGCTACAAAATTGTATCGCAAGATTTGACCACAGCCGAAATGTATTATGCAGCTGTGTTATCTGGAGATAAGAATCTACAAGAAGTATTTTCTAGTGGTGGAGATTTTCATAGTACAATTGCTAAAATGGTATTTAATTTACCTTGCAAAGTAGAAGATGTTAAAAAACTTTATCCTGCAATGCGACAATCTGCAAAAGCTATTAGTTTTGGTATTTTGTATGGAAGTGGTGCTAATAAAGTATCTCAAACAGTATCTAAAGCTACAGGTGAAAGCTATCCCGTAGAACAGGCTCGTGATGATATTAAACAATATTTTACAAAATTTAAGAAACTTAAAAATTGGTTGGATACACGCAAAACATTTATTGAGCAAAATGGTTATACTTATAGCTTTTTTGGTCGTAAGCGTCGTCTTCCTAATGTATTCTCTAGTGATAAAGGTATTGCAGCTCACGAAGTTCGCAGTGGTATTAATGCTGAAGTGCAGTCTCTTGCTAGTGATGTTAACTTGCTTGGTGCTATGGGTACTGCTAATGAAATTATTACAGCTAATATTGATGCTAAAATCTTTATGCTTGTACATGACTCAATTGTTGCCTTGGTTAAAGAAGAACAAGTAGAACAGTATTGCGAAATTTTAAAACGTAATACACAACATGATTGGGGTTGCAGTATTCTAAACCACCCTATTGGAGTAGACCAAGATATTGGTGATGACTATAGTTTTGGTAGCTGGGAGGAGTACTATGAAACTAGCGGAGATAGTATTTCCCGTGTTCAGACTGGGTGAAAAAGAACCTATAAAACAAGATAATTTGCTTTATTATAGAGCTGAATATAGTGATAAAGATACTGCAAAACATACCACTAATTATCGTTTAATTGATGATCGTAATATTAATAAGCCTACGCTTGGCTTGCGTAGGCTTATTCTTTTACAAAAATATAATATGTTTCCAATTGGAACCGCCATATACTTTTTAATAGATATTATAAAATTAGCAAAATCAACTACATGGTTTATTGATAGTCATGGAAATATTTTTCAACATAAAAAAACCAAGCGCGCCAAGCTGACAACAAAAAAGATTAATAAAGTTTTACCTGCCGATGGTATAGGATGTGTATTAGAAATAGAAGGCATTGCAAGCAGATTTAAAACTATGAAGCAACCTGAAACTTATGAACAATATGCTGGAGTATTACATATGGACAACAGTTATTTACTGTATGGATATTTTGAGTTTCCACAGAAAGATACTTGGAGATTAGTATAATGCCAAAAGCAGTAATTAGCAATAGAATCTATATGGATAATCCAGGAGTAGAACATACTAAAGAAGTAATGCGTACTCTTACATATAAAATACACAAAGATACTGGTTCCAAGAAATTTCAAAGTGTAGAAACTATTAAAAATTATAGTACACTAATTAATGGAATTTTGTCTATACCTCAAGGTAGACTAGACCTAGTACCAGAACACTATGAGTTAGTAGATAAAAGAGTATTAGTACCAGTACCTTTTCCAAAAACTAAGTTTGATTTAAGAGAAGATCAAGCACTAGTATATAATCAAGCTAATGATACGTGTTTTATTAATGCATTGGTAGGTTGGGGCAAAACATTTACAGCATTACACATTGCTAAAAAGTTTGGTCAAAAAACTTTAGTTATAACACATACTACTGCATTGAGAGATCAGTGGGTAGAAGAAGTAGAAATACTATTTGGTATGACTCCTGGTATAATTGGTAGTGGTCAATTTGATATAGAAGACCATGCTATTGTAGTAGGAAATATTCAGACTATAGTTAAACACTTAGGTAAATTAACAAAAGAATTTGGTACTATTATTTTAGATGAAGCTCACCACTGTCCTGCTACAACTTTTGCAGGAACAGTAGACGCCTTTCATGCTAGATATAGAATAGCACTAAGTGGTACAATGATTCGTAAAGACGGTAAACACATATTGTTTGACGACTATTTTGGTCCTACAGTTTACCGTCCACCACAATCAAATACTTTAGCACCATCAGTACACTTAGTAAAAAGTAATTTTACTTTAAAGCCAGGTGTAACTTGGGTAGAAAAAATTAATGATCTAACACAACAAGATATGTATCGAAAGTATATTAGTTTAATTGCTAAAGTACATATTCGTGCAGGACATTCAGTATTAATAATAGCAGATAGAGTCGAATTCCTAGAAAAAGTTAAGGAGTATATTGGTGATACGTGTTTGTTGGTTACTGGAGACACTTCGTTTGAAGAACGACAAAAAGCAAAAGAACAACTACTCAGTAAAGAAAAGTTGTGCGTTGCTGGAAGCAGGCAAAT
>CAILDT010000369.1 GCA_903833025.1 uncultured Bacteroidota bacterium
AGGAGAAGTCCGAAGAGAAGCCAAAGGACAAGTCCGAAGAGAAGCCAAAGGACAAGTCCGAAGAGAAGCCAAAGGACAAGTCCGAAGAGAAGCCAAAGGAGAAGTCCGACAAGAAGCCAAAGGAGAAGTCTGACGACGAGAAGGAGAAGAAGCCCAAGGAGAAGTCCGACAAGAAGCCCAAGGAGAAGTCCGACAAGAAGCCCAAGGAGAAGTCCGAAGAAAAGCCCAAGGCAAAAGCGGTAGTCATTGAACTTGAGCAGCAAAACGAGAGTGAGACATATGAGGCAGAGTCAGAAAAAATCACATATTTGGGTGAGGATTTCATTTTGAGAGAGGGGGTTGTCTTCAACTTATTAGAAGAGATTGTGGGCTATGTAGAGGATGACGGTGAGATACATTTGACTGTCACATAAATACACAATATAAATACATAAATAAAAATGGGTGGCCGAGCCCTATTTTTATTTGGACTTAGATTTAATCAAAAATTCAATAAAATTGAATGAAAATGAGCCCAAATATAAAGATACAGAACCTAGTGCAACAATCCAACGACCATGCAATATTTTAGCGATAAGTTACAACGGCGACATGCGGCAAAATTGGAGGCAAAAATAGAACGCGACCGGATCGTGCCAGAAGGCGTTTTATGGGGAGACATCGCGTGTTACGAACCAGCAGAATGGGATGAATGCAAGCGGGTACAGGAACGAATTGCAGCAGCACGTCAAGCACACCAAGACGCTCCCTCTTGTGACAAACTTGAGGATTCATGTGACAAGCATGAAATGAGCTTATTGGATGAGCCTGCATCGATACGACAATCAGCGGAGAAGCTTGGACCAGAATTGTTACCAAACGAAGTCATCGTGAAACGAGACACTGCTCAACATTTACCTTTTGATTTTGTGAAATGCCTCAACTGCGCATTTATTGCTCACACTAACCCCCCTGCGCATTTTACAGAGAAAGACATTGGATTTTGCTGCAGCCTCTGCCGCATTGACGGACGACATGGCGGACAGTGCCAAAAATTTGCCTATGTCTAACTTGCGTTTGTTCTAACTTATTGCGTTTGTTCTAACTTATTGCGTTTGTTCTATTGTTCTAACTTGCTCTGTTTATAGGTAATATCTACACTTTAAGGTAAATAAAAATGGGTGGCCGAGCCCTATTTTTATTTTATTGAAAATTGAATTGTATATATTTTTTTATTTTATTTTAAAATACGCATCAAAAATGTCTCTTTCTTTGAAATTAGGAAAGAAATATATTACGCCAGTGTGCCCCGTTATTGAACCTCCCAGATACAATGACGATGTGGTTGCTTACGCAAGTGACATCAGGGCATGGGCTCGGATTCCAGGAACTCCTACTATGCCTAATTGCCCACAAGTTTATTTATTATGGAAAATCTCTCAACAACAAGAACACATTGATTGCCTTGAAACTACATTAAAAATATTAATTGATGAAATTAGAGATATTAAACGTTATATTGATTTTGATTAAAATTGAATATTTATTTATTACTTGTTTTCTCTTTAAAATCATGGCGTGTCATTACTGCAATCATCCTCACGCATGTGCCGATTGTTTTCGCAATTTATTTTGTGCTATTTGTATAAGACATGTTGATCATTGCGGGCCAACACATTTACATAACAACCTATTTATTTGCCAAGATTGCGCTCCCACATTAACACGTCCTATTGGATTTAGCATGGAAATTTCTTCAAGTAATCAACAACTACCTGATCTTATTAATTTACTTCAAAATAGAGAAGTTGCTTGGGGGGATGAAATTCTTGTATCGGATCATAATGATATATTTACTATAGATAACAACGGACAAATTATTGAATGGGTCGGTGCCATTTTCAATGATTGGGTTGCTTGGCGATAAATATTTATACAAATTGATACATATTTTTTTTATTTATAAAAAATTGAATTGAATAAAATTGTTACTTTCTTTATTATCACACCAACCATGAAGTCTATCGCCATCATCACCAACTGGGACGTCGCTCACAAACTGGCCGCTTACAAACCATCCAAGGGTCGCGCACCTAAAAACCCCAAGTTGGATTCACGCAATGAATCCGAACTGCATCAACAAAAATTGGTTCTTGATAAATTTATTTCTCAAATCAAAGCACGAGAGAATGCTAGATTAACTCATGTTTTCTAAGTTTTAAATTAATAAAAATGGGGGAAACCCTATTTTTATTTACACCTTTTCTCATTTGAAACGCCCATTTAAAAAAAATTGATTTCAAAATACGCTTGTCAATAAATATTACACAGATACAATGAACACTCCAGAATACAGAAAAGCGTATATGGCTAATTTACAAATGGCAACCAATAATAACAACAAGAATTTAGTAGCAAACAAAGGAAATCCATCAGCGCAACAATACATAAAAAATTCAGGACAACAAGTATTAGGTATTTCAACTTTTACACCAACAAATGTTGGAGCAAAAGGAACAAAATTTAAGGGTTACAAATAATGGGCGTTTGAAATGAGAAAAGGTGTAAATAATTGAAATGTAAATAATTCATATTATTTAATTCATTTCACGATGCAGCACTTCAAAAGTATTGAAAAAAAATTAGGGTGTGATGTTGGGTTTCACAGTTCCAATTTGCATCCTACTGACAAAGAAGGATGTGTGGGAAAAGCAGGTATAGATAAATCATATACACTTGATATGGTTATTAATTTAGCATACAAAATTCCAAATAAACCCAATATTATTATTAAACCTGGACCAAACGCAAAATGGTATATGAAACAAATTCCTTTACATAATATTGATCAAGCAATCGAAACACAAAAGTGGAGAAACACATCTCATTGTATAATGTATATCATTGTTTGGGATTAATGCAATAAAAATGGGGGAAACCCTATTTTTATTTAAATAAAATTGAAACCTTTTTATTATATAATTAATTAGTATCATCGACCATCATGAACTACGCCATCGAACTCGCTCAGCACAAAGAACCCTTCATGCAGTTTGCTAAACGGAGACCTGACAAAATACGCACTACCAAGTGGGATGTTGAACTTGGTAAAAAAGCCGCTTTCAAGCGAGAGAAAACTCGGGACAGACGCAATAAATTTTATGATTTTGATAACGAAACGGATACTGCTTACGAAGACAACATCAACGCTATTCGTAACATCAACGCTAAGACCGCTGCTGTCATCGCTAAGACGATGACGGTTCAAAATAAAATTCAACGCTATAAATACAACATTTACACTTATAATATGATATCAATTCTCTCCGGCACATTCAATCAAGAGTTTCTTGTCAATTTCTACCGTAAGATTAACCCATACTAAATATAAATTTAATAAAAATGGGGGAAACCCTATTTTTATTTTAAAATTGAAACCTTTTTATTTATTATCGATAACACCTTCAATATGTGGTTTACTGATTTTGAATTTCTCACTCGTGAATCAATATGCGTTTTACTCATTTTCAATTGCGTCGCACAAGTCGCACTTATTAATTATTTAATATAGCATAACTATAATAAAAATTGGGGAAACCCTATTTTTATTTAAATAAAATTGAAACCTTTTTATTTCTTTATTTTTTATCATCATTTGCAAACATGGACCACGCTATCAATCTTGCTGAACGAGGAGAATACATCGTCAAAATCGCTAAACGCAAACCTGAGAAAATGCGCACTACCAAGTGGGATGTTGAAATTGGTAAAAAAGCTGCTTTCAAGCGAGAGAAATCTCGCCTTCGTAAATTCAAATGGTATGAATTTGATTGCCCCGAAGAAGTTTTAGAACCTACTCCTAAACCGTTTGTTGTAACTCCTGTTGAACCTGATTGGCTTGAATATTTTAAACAACTTCTCAAATGGCAACGCAATTTATCTATTATTAATAATCAAACGTCTTTTACTACATGGTGTCCGTCTTCTATTCTTACTATGCTTGATTGCGACACTGATAGTGACTATGACGATTACTATCCTTAATTACATAATATAAAAATGGGGGCAACCCTATTTTTATTACAAAGAAATGAGTTAAGTTTTTTAGTTATCGGTTATAAAAAATTGAATCTATTTTTATTCTTTATTTCTCTCTATATTACACAATCATTATGGATTCTACTCACTCTAACGATACTA
>CAILDT010000370.1 GCA_903833025.1 uncultured Bacteroidota bacterium
CTCTTATTTCACAAATACAGAAGCACAACGTGAATCTACCTATACCACCATTACCACAAAGTATTCTACATTTATTAATGATCCTACTTCGATCATTACCATTGTTGTTTCATTGGTTCTTTTTTATGTTATATTATTTTTGTTTCGCGTACCAATGTCCTCTGATATGAAACCAATAACAGTGTCTCTTTTAGAAATGTTAGGTTGGTTAACATTTATTGTCATTTGTTTCGTTGATTTTTTCAAATATGCATTGAATTTATCATTAACAGGATTAGTTTCTAGCGCGACTAGTCAGGATGTATTACCTGCTGGACCTCCTACTATTAGCGCATTGGTATCAGTATCGAGTGATATCAGTGGAAACATTGCAGGTAATTTGGCTTTAAATCCACCAGTGCAACAAGACGAAGTATTTAACATTTCGAACAATTTGTATACGTACGATGATGCACAAGCGATTTGTTCGGCATACGGCGCCGAATTAGCGAATTATGATCAATTAGAGGAAGCTTATAGTAAAGGGGCGGAATGGTGTAATTATGGGTGGTCAGACGGACAAATGGCCTTTTTCCCTACTCAAAAGACTACGTGGGATAAGTTACAGAAAACCACCGATAGCAAAAACAATTGTGGTCGTCCAGGTATTAATGGAGGGTATATGGCAAATCCCTATATCAAATTTGGTGTAAATTGTTTTGGAAAGAAACCTGCACCTACCGATGCGGATCTACAACGTATGGCAGCTAATAAGGAGGTGAATGTTCCCCGAAGTCCAGCTGATTCATTGTTAGACTCTAAGGTACAATTTTGGAAAGATAATGCTAGCAAATTGCTAGTTATGAATTCGTTTGATAGAGCACAATGGTCTGAGTACTAAAATAATGGAAACCAATGTTTCCCTTATGATCCCTTCCTTTAGTTCCAGAGCGGAGGGACCGAATGTCCCAATAACTAAGTTCGGAGCCGTATAATTATGTTAGCTTATTTGGTAACATAATTATTATTTATTAAGTTTTTTTTTACCCCTAATTTTCTTAGTTTCATTGTTTTTAACACGTGATTTTGCAGAGGTTCTCTTCTTTGCCTTCTTAACAATTCTATTGATTAATTTATTAAATTTGTCTTCATCAATCACATTGCAATCTTTATGTATTTCCGGGTTTCGCTTGATACTCTGGATATCATTGATTTGTTTTCTAGATAAATAAAGACCAACAGGTATACCTAATCCACTAAATCGAGAACTTTTTGCGTGGTTATCTGCGGTCGAACCTCCTAAACGTTCTCGCATCAACGTATCATTGTCCATAACTTCACGCAAAGGATAAATTGCAGCTACTAATTCGTTATCATTATTTTTTTGATATTCTAGTTTTGAAACAAAAGACATTTACTTATATTATTATTGCATTTATTTTTCGATTGTTTTCCTTATATCTGGAGAACTTGTAATTTCACGGTTCTCCCTTAAAAACTCGATAACATAATCGACTTGTTCTTCATCGTGAATTATTTTTTTTAAACAGGTTTCAATGTAACCAAAAGTTAACGCAGAATATTCCTTTTTATCATACATTCTTATTTCAGCCAAATGTTCTCCATCTTTGATTTTAATTTTGTTTTTAATATTGTTATCAGTAATATATTTGCAAATATGTTCAGATAGTTCACTCTTTTTTTCACGCATTTTTTTTGTTTTTTCATTGATAGTTTTTAGTTGTGTGTCCAAGAGAACCCATAATGTAATATTGTCTTTAAATGTTTGATTCGATGGTACAATCTCCATAATAACTTTGTATAACCAATATAAAGTTATTTATTTATCCCTTTGAAGATTTGTAACGAGACAAGTCCCGTTACATCTTCGGAGAGATCTACCTCGAAATTTGAAATTTGGTCAGAGGAGCTACGCTCCTCAACAACTAACGACATAGGGCGTTTCACGCCCAACGTCGTTTGGGACACGAAGTGAAGGGTTTTCGGAGCCGTTAGGCATAGAAAACCCTAGATCATCCATAGATGTAACCAAGCTACGCTTGGTGAAATCGACGGATGATGTCCCATTTCAAATCTTCGATGGTTTAACGACGATGTCTGCGATGAGAACGTCTCTTAGATGAACTACGACGGCGTCTGGACATAGTTTGACTAGCAACCAATAAAACAGCAGGAACTGCTAAATCGGTCAAAATACCATTACCACCCTTCTTTTTGTGACGTCTACCACCCATTACAATGGCCGGAGACAGTCCACCAATAACTGCTGAACTAGGACTCGCATCACCACCTCGCATAGCAGCAGCGGCTTGTGCGTTCATAGCAATCACATTCGTAGTGGGTGAAGCAGCGTGTTGTCCGTCAACTCCACCATAAACAGCTTGGGCATAACCTGAGCCATCACCACCCATAATCATTTTATTGCGATAAGCTCTAGAGCATCTCTTGCGATGTCTACGGTGTCTTTTTTGTGATCCTTTTTTAGCTGGCATATATATTGTCTTGAGAAAACAAATTTTTTGTAGAAGTATTTTGAATTAAACGTATTAAAAGAACTAAAATAGCTAAAATAACTAAAAACAAACATAAGTTGTAAAAACATAATAACCATAAATAAACGTATATTTCGTTGTACATTATTTGTATTAAAGGTTTAATCATTTCACGAATATCCTTGC
>CAILDT010000371.1 GCA_903833025.1 uncultured Bacteroidota bacterium
GAGTTGGTCGTACCGGTAGACTCTACTGCTGTACTAGTAGTGGTCTACATGTCTACTGACTTGTACGAGCTGCATCACGTAGCACCGGACGATTTTTAATAAAAGGACCCCGGTAGCTAGTGTATAACTTATTTGGTATCTGGAGATAGATAATGACAAGAGCTATCGTTTGCAAAAAAAATTAACTCATCACCTTGCACGTGTTGGTTGCTAGGGCTTAAAAACTGGTTTTTAGAGGCCTCCAAACCGGCACCGGAGCTCCGGATAAAAAGGGGTTTTTTATTTTTTTTTGATTTAAAAGGTAATATACATATTTTTTTGAGGATTTCTTTTATTATAATATGTTAATACTATAAAATGACGTAAAAATATAACATAAAAATGACATATTCACTCATCATCCTCCGAACCGGAGTCCGAAGTGAACTGCTCTTCAATGTCGGAATTGGCAACTTCATCGTCCGAGCCATCAATAATCAAGTCCATTCTTACGGAAAGTGCATGTACACCAGGTGTGTTGTACAACTCTTCAAAATACCGAGCATCTGCCACGTTTTTAGCGCAATAACAGGCTGAGGCATATTTAGAAAAAGCTTCCCGGACATGTTCCCAGAGTTCAGTGAGAGATCGGTTTCCCGAAAACTTGCGAGCAACATACATTTTCACATTACGCCACAACTTTTCGATTGGTTGAAGTTCGGGGTGATACGGTGGGGTTAACAAAATATGATGACCATGCTCTTGACAAAGTTTATCAGCATAAGTAATATTGCGGATAATACCATATTGACCGGCAAACTGGTCAAGCCACTGGGTGGCTTTCTCTTGCATCTGTACTAAAGTATCACCTCCAGCAGGGAACCTGGCGCCTTTTATAAATGGTATAGTGACATTATTGGACTCATCGGGAGTAGGATTAGCATCAGTTGGGTACACATTACGGCCTGTTGGATTATCCATAAAAGCAGCTCCTTCTTTTTTATTTTTCCACTTCATAACATCCACAGACCCAGGGAATGGCACGAGATGATAAGATGCGTTATCCATCACAAAAATAGCTTCAATATTGTGGTTAGCAAGAGCAGGGATCATCATTTCAGAAAGCCAGTCGTTATTAAAACAGTTTCCATTCATATTTTTGTGGTAATCACCAGAGCGCTTGGCAGCCTGAAACAGAAGTAGAGTGCCGTTTTGCCTTGCAGTACCAGTACATTCTTTAATTAAGATACTGTCAAGGATACCATCTTCTTCGGTTATAGCCGTAAGCATTACAAGTCGTTCACCTTTACCACTTTTCATAAACACTGCAGCCCCATACTCGTCAGTAGGATCAAACCAGGTATAACCAAGACTATGGTTCTTGTTGACATAACTTTCATCAAGATACACAAACCTAAGGTACTTAGGACGTGGCGGTAACAGCATATGCCCACCTTCGGCAGATAACCGATCCCACTCGGCAATTTCCAAGTTGCGCGCGTCAATTTTGACTTGCCATTCAGCTTTTTCTTTTAAATAATTTTCACGCTTGTCTGCTAATTTCTTTTGTTCTTTATTTTTCTGCAAAAGCAATTATATATATA
>CAILDT010000372.1 GCA_903833025.1 uncultured Bacteroidota bacterium
AATGTAACCGGTAATGTGCCAATAGCACCAGTAGCGATTACAGGAACAGTAAATGTATGTGGAGTAACATCTGGAACTTATTCAGTAGCAGGAGTAGCGGGAGCAACGGGATACCAATGGACAGCAACAGGAACAGGAATGTCGATATCTGGTTCAGCAACTGGCTTATCAGTAACGGTACTAACGGATGGACTCCACGGCGGAACATTAACGTGTAAAGCAACCAATGTATGCGGACAAGGACCAGCAAGAACACTTAACTTGACAGTAGCAGCCATACAGCCAGTGACAGTTAGTGGACCAACAAACATATGTGGAATGTCAACGGCTACTTATACAACAGCAGCTGTTGGAGTAGCAGGAGCAGGATATACGTATACTTGGACATTGTCGTCAATGACAGGATGGTCAATAACAAGTGGAAATGGTACTAACACAATTACAGTTACCGGACCAGCAGTTACTACTAATCCAGTAACAACAGGACTAGTGAACGTAAAATCAACCAACACTTGTTCGACAACACCAAGTAATTTCAGAACATTAACGGTAACTTCTTGCCACGATGCGATAGGAATGAATAACACAACAACTGAAACAGGTAGTAATTTCTCTGCAGTTTATCCAAATCCAACATCAAGTGCATTTGCAATAGATGCAACCTTAGATGCTGACCAAGAGGTAACAGTGGAAGTATATGACATACTTGGCAACTTGTTAGTACAACAAAAACACCAATTGACAACAGGAGCAAACACGATGAAAACGAACATAGAATCATACAAAGATGGAATGTACTTTGTGAGAATTTTAGGAAATGAGTCGAATGTGCTTTATACACAAAGGGTGATTAAACAGTAAGAAGAATTATAAATTATGAGTTATGAATTAGTTTGTAGCTCTTAATAAAAAGTCCTGCTTCAAGAAATTGAAGCGGGATTTTTTTTGATTTAAAGTTGGTTTGTAAATAGGTTAAGAGGTTTATTACTTTGCAATTTTTTTTGTTTTTAATTTACCTTCTGTTATAATCGACAACTTATTCAACATATATTCCACTTCTAATTCCATTAAAATTTTAAAAAGGGAATAGTGCAAATGAATATTTCAAAAGAAAAATCAGTAGTAGTTGCGGATAAATCAAGAGATGTTTCGGATAACACTAAAGATGTTTCGGATAAATCAAGAGTAGTTTCGGACAAATCAGCAGACGTTTCGGACAAATCAGGAGATGTTTCGGATAACACTAAAGATGTTTCGGATAAATCAAGAGTAGTTTCGGATAAATCAAGAGATGTTTCGGATAAAACAGCAGATGTTTCGGATAAATCAGGAGTTGTTTCGGACAAATCAGGAGTTGTTTCGGACAAATCAACAGATGTTTCGGACAAAACAGGAGTAGTTGCGGATAAAACTACAGACAAGGTACAAGAAATTATAGTAAATGAATGCTAATGAAAAGAATGAAAAACGAATACAAGCCAATAGACATAGGTAGTCCGACAAATAATTAAATAAAATAAATAACGTCAACTTTCATTTTGTGCAGTCGGAATGAGGTGGGAGGAGACAAATTAAATCTTATAAACAAATGTTTAGATTTATTGTAGTGTTGGGGCTTAAAAGATTAAGCAACGACAAATTGATTGCGTTTAGCAAATATTCACTTGCGTGTATCAGCTTTAAGGTATAACCCCGTCTTTCAAGGCGGGATTTTTAGCAAAAGGCACATTCATAATTTATAACTCATCATTTATAATTTCTTTTCTACTTTTACATCGTTTACTTATTTCAACTAATAAATAATAAATGACAAACGAAGAAAAAATTAACCTTATTGGGCAAAAGATTTTGGTTTTATCGAATGATTTAGATAAATCGAAAAACGAGTTGCAACAGCTAAAACAACAATTGGATGCGCTTAGACAACAGCAACCAATTGCTAAACAAGAATCCTTTCAGGTTCCTCCGTTTGTAAAAACAGAACCGATACCGCAGCAAATAATACCGGAAGTAAAACAACAAATGGCTGAAACAAAAATTCAGGAACCTGTAAAACCGCTTCACGAACAATTTAATATTCCGCTTAATAAAGAATTAAAACCGAAACCGAAATCTAATTTTAATGCGGAACAATTTGTGGGCGGAAAATTAATTACCATCATCGGAATAGCAATATTGGTGATAGGTATAGGTATAGGTGTAAAATATGCGATTGATAAAGATTTGCTTGGTCCGCTGGCGCGAATTGTTTTGGCATACTTAGCTGGTGCTATTTTGTTGGGTTTGGCATTAAAACTAAAAGCAAAATACAAACCTTTTAGCGCAGTATTATTAAGCGGGGCTATGGCATCGCTTTACTTTACTACGTTTGCGGGGTACAGTATGTATCAATTGTTTCCGCAGATGGCTGCATTTGCAATAATGGTGGTGTTTACGGCGTTTACTGTTTTTGCTGCTACGGTTTATAATTTGGAAGTGATTGGTGTAATAGGTTTGGTGGGTGCGTATGCTGTGCCAATGCTGTTAAGCGATGGTACTGGCAAAATAGAGGTGATGTTTATTTATATGCTCATTATCAATATTGGAATACTTATTCTGTCGTTCAAAAAATATTGGCAATGGCTCAATCACTTTTCGTATGGCTTTACGTGGCTTATTGTTTCTGCTTGGTTTTTTGGTAAATATCAGTATGAATTACATTCACTAATGGCACTTTCGTTTACGTTTTTATTCTTCCTAATTTTTTACATCAACAATATGTCGTATAAAATAATGAAGAAAGAAAAGTTTGGTGTTTTTGATATTATCCGCATTGTTACCAATAGTTTTATCTTTTTTGGATTTGGGTATTACGCACTCAATAATAAATTATATGAAAGTTACTTAGGGTTGTTTACCGTTGCAAATGCCTTAATTCATTTAGTGTTTAGTTATATTGTTTTCAGAAATAAATTGTTAGACCGCAAACTATTTTATCTGCTTATTGCACTCGTATTAAGTTTTATTACCATTGCCGTGCCTGTTCAGTTGGAGGCACATTGGGTAACGCTGTTCTGGAGTGTAGAAGCAGTATTGCTGTTTACGATTGGCAGATATAA
>CAILDT010000373.1 GCA_903833025.1 uncultured Bacteroidota bacterium
AAAAATTGTACCGATTCTCTGAACAATTGTACCAACTCTTCAGACAATTGTATCATCCACCTTTTTCCCTTTTAAAAACAAAGAACGAAACCTTTATCCGCTACGGATTTTTTGGTTGACAATAAAAAACTAAATAAAAGGGAATTTAATCTTCACAGAAAAGGAAGAAGTACTCTAAAATACAAAAAGGTGATTTTTTACAAACTTATATAAATGCGTATAAAGCATAATATGCGGTGCTTTGGGGGCTATTATATTTGTTGTCGATTTTTTCACTACGCAATGATAACAATAAACGGTGAATAAAGCTTTAATTATTAAATCTTTCTTTTTTCGGCTTCGCCCGAAGAAGATTTTTACTCCTTATATATAGGTGTGTTTTTTGGGGGGTGCGAAAAGCGATGCACTTGCCATCTGCGCCCGACCCGCGCGAAGTATACTTTTTTTTGCTTTGCTGCCGCAGGCAATTTATTAAAGAGAAAAAAAGATACCGCGTGTGGGCGGGTAGATTGGTGAGCCGAAGTGGATTGTTGCCGCCCAAATGGTTGAATATGTTTTTATTTTCGCACAACTAATTTTTATATTATAGTATTTGTTAAATTTGCGCTTCTTTAAAAAAAACAATAAAATAAGTTTATGAAAATATTAGTTTGTATAAGTAATGTGCCTGATACTACTACCAAAATTAGTTTCACAAATGATAACACTACCTTTAATACGGCTGGGGTTCAGTTTGTAATTAATCCTTTTGATGAGTGGTATGCGTTGGTTCGTGCGTTGGAATTGAAAGAAGCGCAAGGTGGAAATGTTACCATTATTCACGTGGGTGGTGTGGAAAGTGAACCTACAATTCGTAAGGGGTTGGCTATTGGGGCTGATGATGCTGTGCGGATTGATGGTGAGCCGAATGATGCTTTTGCTGTTGCCGAACAAATTGCAGGGTATGCAAAGGATAAGGGTTTCGATTTAATAATGGCTGGTAAGGAAACTATTAATTATAATGGTTCGTTAGTAGGTGCTATGGTTGCCGAACTGATGAGTTTGCCGTTTGTTTCGATGGCTACTAAGTTAGAAATAGCAAATAACGTGGCAACTATAGAACACGATATTGATGGAGGAACAGAAGTGGTAGAATGTGCTTTGCCATTGGTGCTTTCGGCAAATAAAGGGATGGCAGAAGCGCGTATCCCCAATATGCGTGGCATTATGGCTGCTCGTACCAAACCGCTGATACAAGTATCTGCTGCTAATGCTGATAAGTTAACTTCCATTGCTGCTTACGAATTAACAAAAGGACGAACGGATTGTAAATACATTGATGCAAGTACTCCTGAAAAATTAATTGAGTTGTTGCATACTGAAGCGAAAGTTATATAATTCAAAAAATCTAAAAATATTTATATGTCAATTTTAATATATACTGAAATAAATAAGGGTAAAATCAAAAAATCTTCGTTGGAAGCTGTTAACTATGGAAGCCGAATAGCCGCACAGTTAAATACAACTGCTACTGCTGTTATAGTTGGCGATGCCGATTTAAGTGATTTAGGAAAAGCAGGAGCAACCAAAGTAGTAAAATTAAAAAACGATAAGTTGGCTAATCTTGATGGGCAATGCCTTGCTGCTGCGCTTGAACAAGTTGCAAGTAATGAAGGGGCAAGTATTATTATTTTCTCTCACGATTTTACAGGCAAAGAAATAGCACCACGCTTGGCAGCTAAACTAAAAGCAGGTATTGTGGCAGGTGCAGTTGATAATCCAGTAATTAGTGGTGATTTATTTACGGTAAAGAAAAATGTGTTTTCAGGAAAAGCAATAGCT
Organism: uncultured Bacteroidota bacterium; assembly: GCA_903833025.1. Classification (GTDB taxonomy): domain Bacteria; phylum Bacteroidota; class Bacteroidia; order 2-12-FULL-35-15; family 2-12-FULL-35-15; genus 2-12-FULL-35-15. The sequence continues at coordinate 1,822 of CAILDT010000373.1, forward strand.
ACGTATTCAATTCATTCAGCTAAAAAAATAATTTCGTTATTACCTAATTCATTTCCTGTTGAGTTAAACCAAGGCACTGCTGAAGTAGTTGACTTTGCTGTTAATTTAGATGCAATAAATTCGCCAATAAAGGTAAAAGAGGTAAAAAAAGTTACTTCCGAATTAAATCTTCCTGATGCAGAATTAGTAGTATCGGCTGGTAGAGGGATGAAAGACCCTGCCAATTGGGGAATGATTGAAGAGCTTGCAAAAGTATTAGGTGCCGCCACTGCTTGTTCTCGCCCTGTGGCTGATATGCACTGGCGACCACATCACGAACACGTAGGACAAACAGGTATAGCCATTCGTCCTAACTTATACATCGCAATTGGTATTTCAGGAGCTATTCAGCATTTAGCAGGAGTTAATGGCAGCAAAACTATTGTGGTTATTAATTCGGATAAAGAAGCCCCTTTCTTCAAATCAGCTGATTATGGCATTGTGGGCGATGCGTTTGAAATTGTACCAAAACTTATTGAGGCAGTGAAGAAGTTTAAAGCAAATCAATAAGAGAATTTAGAATTAAGGAAAGAGGTGAAAAAAATAAAACTTGAAATAGTAAATTTAACGTATAGCCAGTCGCAAACGGGTGCTTATGTGCTTGTGCTTGGCGAAACTAAAGGAGCAAAAAGGAGATTGCCAATTGTTATTGGTGGTTTCGAAGCACAAGCAATTGCCATTGAACTCGAAAAAATGACACCAAGCCGACCGCTTACTCACGATTTATTTAAAAGCTTTGCCGAAGGATTTGATAGTATAGTTAGTGAAGTTATTATCCACGACCTTGTAGACGGTATTTTTTATGCAAAAATATGTTGTAGCAACGATGGAAAAGAAGTGGAGATAGATGCACGTACTTCCGATGCTATAGCATTGGCTGTTCGTTTTAATTGTGCAATTACCACTTATGAAAGCATTTTATCTAAGGCAGGAATTTTGTTGGATGATGAAGCAAATGCACATATCGATGCTCCTAAGATTGAAGATTTAATGGAGATTGAGGAAGGGGATTTTACAAAAAAATCGACAGAAGAATTAAAACATTTACTCGAAAAAGCTTTGCACGATGAGGATTATGAGCGTGCGTCCAGAATAAGAGATGAATTGAATAATCGTCAGAAATCATAAGATAGAAATTCTATCGCCTACCTAATGAACATTAAAATTCGCCTCATAATAATGAGTTTCCTGCAATTTTTTGTTTGGGGTGCTTGGCTAATCACTGTTGGTAATTATTGGTTTGCTACAAAACATTGGAGTGGTGCCGAATTTGGTGCTATTTTCTCCACATTAGGACTTTCTTCTATCTTAATGCCAGCCCTCACAGGAATAATAGCCGACAAATGGATAAATGCCGAGAAACTTTATGGAATACTGCATATTCTGGGAGGTATGTTTCTTTGTTATATCCCGCAGGTAGATAATCCTCATTCCTTCTTTTGGGTAATATTTATGGCTATGCTTTGTTATATGCCAACTATTTCATTGTCCAACTCCATTGCTTACTCCATATTAAAAAATAATAATTTTGATGTAATAAAAGTATTTCCACCTATTCGTGTTTGGGGAACCATCGGATTTATTGCAGCTATGTGGCTTACTAATCTTACAGGAAACAAAGCATCAGCAAATATGTTTTATATTTCAGCAGTTTCGGCAATTGCTTTAGGAATTTATTCTTTTACGTTACCCAAATGCCCGCCACAAAAACTCATCTCTGAAAATTCTACGTTGATTCAAAAAATGGGT
>CAILDT010000374.1 GCA_903833025.1 uncultured Bacteroidota bacterium
CAAGCATAACAACAGATAAATATCTAGTTAAGATGCTTAAATATTTCCAAAAATCATAAAGGAAAGAGTATGGCATTAAATTTAATTCGTAATAGTCGAGTTTTTTATACAACTAATTTGACAGTTACAGGACAGGTAGCCACAACAGGCTTTACTACCGCAAACACACAAGAGATCCAAGTTCAAGACGGATTCTCTTTTTCACAAAATACAGGTCAAGAAACTGTTACTGTAAACGAATCAGGTGCAGCACCTGTTCGTGGTCAGCGTAGTTTCAATACTTCATTAGAGCCAGTAGACTGGAGCTTTTCTACCTATATTCGTCCTAAGTTTGAAGAAGGCGGCACTTCTGCTCCTGCTCTCGACTCTGATGACTTTATTGGCGCAGAAGAAGCTGTTCTTTGGAACTCTTTATCGGGTACTGCCGCAATTGGTTCAGCCGGAGCCGGTTGGACAAAAACTTTAGGACCTACAACTCCTTATTCTACAGTAGCGTTTACTAACTCTAATGCTCACCAATTGTTAGCTTTTGGTTTGATTATTCGTTTTGAAGACGTAACTTACGTTATTGATAATTGCGCTATTGATTCCGCTACTATTGACTTCGGTTTAGATGCTATTGCTTCTATTGCCTGGGCCGGTAAAGGTACTACAATGCGTCAAGTTGCTACCGCTGTAACATTGGCCGACGCATCTGGTACAACTACCATGTCGGGTGGTTTAACAGGAACTGGTAAGACAAAAGATACTACTGCTGCTTATATTGCTAACAAATTGTCAACCATGACAATGTCAGCTTTAGCTTTTGGCGGATTGAGTGCTAAGGCTTACACGCTTGCTTTAACAGGCGGTAATTTAACTATTAGCAATAATTTAACATATTTAACACCTGCTAATTTGGGTGTTGTTAATCAGCCTATTACTTACTTCACAGGTACACGTGCTATTACTGGTAGTGTAACTGCATACTTAAAGACCGGTGCTAATGAAACATCAACACTATTGAAAGATATGTTGGCCGCTAGCTCTTCAAGTACTGAAAATAAGTTTGCAACAGAGATTTCACTGGGTGGAGCTGCTAATACAAACAAAGTTGTATTAAATATTCCTACAGCCCAGCTGACAATTCCAGCTATTAATTCTGAACAAATTATTGCTACTTCTATTAATTTAACTGCTCAAGGTGCCGCCTCTGGTGCATATGACCTTACAGCTGTAAATGAATTAGAAGTTAAATACTACGCAACTAATACAACCGTATAAGTTGCATTTTCATAGAGACTGGGTTGATCTCCAGTCTCTCTTTTTAATCTTATTATATAATGACTATTAATACTCTCTCTTTAAAAACACTGTTAGTTCCTTCTAAATCAGTACAGGTAGAATATCCTGGTATGCCTGGTTTTGTAGTTGATTTGGCATTTTTATCCCGCGAAACATTATTAAATATTCGCAAAAAGTCTACAAAGACTAGCTTTAAAAATCGTCAAGCATCTGAAGAATTTAATGAAGATTTATTCTTGCAACTATATGTTGAAAATGCTGTTAAAGGATGGACCGGCCTTAAGCTGACCTATCTTGAGCAATTAGCTCCAGTAGATTTAACTGGTAAA
>CAILDT010000375.1 GCA_903833025.1 uncultured Bacteroidota bacterium
TTGGTTTGGATGTAGAACGGATTGGTTTGGATGTAGAACGGATTGGTTTGGATGTAGAACGGGTTGGTTTGGATGCAAACCGGGTTGGTTTGGATGTGAAATTGATTTCTTACTCCTTAAATTGACTTACTAATAATGATTTATTGATGGTAATGTATTGAAAAAGTATTATTTACGGTTTGTTCGCGATAAACGTGATTTGCTTGACGGGTGAACTTAAAAACACTTCGTTAAGACAATAAATGAAAAAAAGAAGCTTTTCAATAAAGCTTTTGCCAGTAAAAAAGCAACTTTATGGCACTATCATTAGCTGACTAACAAGAAATTTGTTCTGCCCGTTGTTCTTTAATAAGAATAAAACTCCCTTATAATCCAAGTGCGATTCAGTTTCATTTTCCCAACTTTCTCGTGGCTTCCCCATTTTTTCTATCAACTCTTCTTTTGTAGTTCCTAACCCAATTCCGTTTGTTGTTTTACATTCGCAAGGTGCTTTTGCTTCTATAGAAATTATTTGATATACTTTCTTTGCTTTAAATAAACGAATAGTTATTCCTTTTTCAGGATAGGATAATATATATTGTATTCCGCCATTCTCCTTTCCATAATTTTCTTTTTTGAGTTCTGTTTTGCTCAACAAATTATAAATGGTATCAACCGAAGTAATGTTAAGTGTTATTTTATCTATCCCGATACTTGGTTTTATCAGGCAATTGCTATTCTCGTTTTGCGAAAATAATTGGGTAAAAAGAAAAAGAAAATTTAATAAACAAATTACTCTCATTCAAAAACTCATAATTCATAACTCATAATTCTTTTACACCCTCACTCCTATCACACAAATATCATCTACTTGTTGCTGATTACCTTTCCAATTTTCAAAATTATATTCTACTTGTTGCAGTTGTTCGGCAACGTTTAAAGTCGCCATTTTTAAAAGCTGTTTATTAAAATTGGCTCGCATTAATTTTCGTCCTCGTTCGCCACCAAACTGGTCGGCGTAACCATCCGAGAAAATATAAATCATATCGCCTTTTTCTAAATCTAAACTGTGAGCGGTAAACGGATGTGGGTTTTCGTATAACCCTACTGGTTGTTTGTTAGGTTTATATTCTGTTATTTCGGTGGCATTATTTTTTACAATCATTAGCGGATTATTAGCTCCGCTCCATTGCAACTGAAGTGTAGTTAAATTTAAAGCACAGAGCGAAATATCCATTCCATCACTCACTTCGGTATCCGACAAATCAGTAGAAGAATCTTTTTGAACAAACGTTTCTATCACCAATTTACTTACGGTGTCCAATATTTTTCCTGGGTTTTGCAATCCTTTTTCTTTTACTGCGCGGTTAAGCGCATTGGCACAAACAACAGATACCATTGCGCCCGGTACACCGTGACCTGTGCAATCGGCAGCGGCGAATAATATTATTGTTTCTTCTTTTTCATTTTTGGTTGGATATATCCAATAAAAATCTCCGGCTACAATATCTTTTGGGCGATAAAAAATAAACGACTCTTGCAAATATTCTTTTACAAATTTCGATTTCGGAAGTATCGCATTTTGCAATCTTTTAGCGTATTGTATCGAATCTAATATCTCTTTATTTTTTTCTTCTACTTTTTGTTTTTGTATTTGCACCACATCTTTTTGTTTCTCTATAATATTTTTTTGACGTTGTGTAATTTTAAATCTGTTGAACAAAAAACCCGAAGCAATAGAAACAATTATCAAAATAAAAATTACAA
>CAILDT010000376.1 GCA_903833025.1 uncultured Bacteroidota bacterium
AAGCAGATAGTTTTTTATATTCTAAAGACTATAAAAAGTTTGTTATGTATAAAAAATATAGAGAGCTATTTAAGTATATCCATAAACACAAATTAAATTATAAAATAGATTCAAAAACAATTGCTACTTTCATCAGCTTAAATCCTGAATATTGGGAAACCTATTATCTTATAGCGACTTATTATAACGATGAACTTGAATTAGGAAATTGTGACCAAGATTATATTGGAGAGGCACTTAAAAATTATCACATAGCTCTTTCAAAAGAAATTACAACAGTTCAAGATGCTGATGAAGTTCGTAAAGCAGACAGCATACTTTTTCGCTCAACAATTAGTTATTATAGAGAATAAGAGAATCTTTAAGGAGGTTATAGAAAAGACAATTAAAAATAGTAAATGATAATAGGTTTAGGAACTGACATAGCAGAAGTAGAACGCATTGCTAAAAGCATTGAAAACATTGCTTTTAAAGAGAAGGTGTTTTCTAAAACAGAAATAGCTTATTGCGAAACAAAAACAAATAAAGCAGAAAACTATGCGGCCCGTTTTGCTGCTAAAGAAGCTTTTTTTAAAGCGTTAGGTACTGGTTGGCGCGGTGCTATGGCTTTTAACGAAGTAGAAGTGGTGAACGATGAACTTGGCAAACCAACTATTAACTTGCTTGGCGAAGCAATAAATATTTTGAAAGAAAGAAATATTACAATCATTCACATCTCTCTTTCGCATACCAAAACTATGGCAATGGCAACAGTTATTCTTGAGAGTTAATAGCGAATAGGAAATAGTTAATAGAGATAAACTAAGAAAAGGCATATTTGTAAATTTGTAAACATTCGTAATTCGTAAAAAATAATGATAGAATATAAAACATTAGTGGAACAAAAAAAGTATCAAGAGGCACAACTACCTGCTGTTTTGGAGTATGTAAAAGCGCACTCTAAATTTTATTCTGATTTATTTAAAAAAAATAATATCGACATAAATAAAATAAAGACAATTGAAGATTTACAACAAATTCCGGTTACAACAAAAGATGATATTCAGAATAGAAACAATGATTTTATTTGTGTTGCTCCTCATAAAATAATTGATTACATCACTACTTCCGGTACTCTTGGTGAGCCAGTATTGTTCCCGATGACTGACAAGGATTTGGATAGATTAGCGTACAACGAATGTATTTCTTTTCAATGTGCCGATTCAACCAGTGATGATATTTTTCAATTGATGACTACCTTGGATAAGCGATTTATGGCTGGTTTGGCATACTTTCTCGGTATCAGAAAACTTGGAGCTGGTGTGGTTAGAGTTGGTGGAGGCATACCCGAATTACAATGGGATACCATCAAACGTATTAATCCTACTGCATTTGTAACAGTGCCTTCTTTTCTTTTAAAGTTGATTGAATATGCCGAAGCAAACAATATTGATTATAAAAACACAAGCATAACAAAAGCAATTTGCATTGGCGAAGCGTTGCGAAATCAGGATTTTACGTTAAGTACATTGGGGCAACGGATACAGGATAAATGGAATATTAAATTATACTCTACTTATGCAAGTACCGAAATGAGTGCTGCTTTCACCGAATGTAAAGCGGGTAAAGGAGGGCATCATCATCCTGAATTAGTGATTGTAGAATTTTTAGATGAAGAAAATAATCCTGTAAAAGAAGGTGAAGCAGGTGAAGTAACAATTACTACAATAGGTGTAGAAGGTATGCCGTTAGTGCGTTTCAAAACAGGGGATTTATGTTATCATTATAAAGAAGAATGTAGTTGCGGAAGAAAAACAATACGATTGGGACCAATTGTAGGGCGAAGAAAACAGATGATAAAATACAAAGGCACTACACTGTATCCACCAGCGTTATATGATATTTTAAATAATATTGAAGGTGTTGTAAATTATGTAGTGGAAGTATATACCAATGAAATAGGCACCGACGAGATACTTATTAGAATAGGATGCGAAACTATACCAGAACATTTTGAGAAAGATATAAAAGACCATTTCCGCGCTAAGTTGCGTGTTGCACCATTAATACGTTTTGAAGATGCCGAATTTATCAGTAAAGTTCAATACCCCGAATTGAGCAGAAACCCAATTGTGTTTTTTGATAAGAGGTAAGTTCCTTAAATCTCTCCAAATTTTATTTTCTATCTCTATATAACAACAAAGTGAACATTTATTGCCATTTGAAAGTAATAACCAATATAGGTTGAAATAGTTGTTCACATCAATAATAGATAACCAAGATGGATGGAAACACGAATTTTGATTGATAATAGATAATTAAGATGGATCAAAAATTTAGTTTCGATTGATAATAGATAACTAAGATGGATGTAATCTTTCGTTTTCATCAATAATAGATAATTAAGATAGATGGAAACACGAGTTTCAGCCCATATTGGTTATTACTTTCGAATTCAAAAATAATTTTGCTCTCGAAACATACAGTATCATTGAAATAAT
>CAILDT010000377.1 GCA_903833025.1 uncultured Bacteroidota bacterium
CTCTTATTGGTATTGAAACCACATTTTAATTTAAGGGTGTATATAACGTAGGCGCGGCTTATTTGCCCACCACTTGTTGGTTAACGTTCTGGTTTCGTTAATGCTTTGGCAACAGCAATAAATCAGTTGTTGTGGCTATTTATTAATCACTAGCTTTTTGGTAGTAATAACTTTATTATCCATCACTAACGAATAAAAATAGATACCAGACACTAAATCATCCGTATTTAATTTGGCAACGCCTTGTTTGTCGGTTAATTTTATTTCTTTTACTTCTTTGCCCAACATATCATAAATAGCAATCTTTGATAGTTGCGCAGCTGAAGTAAGATTATAATTAACAGATACAACACCCGAAGCCGGATTAGGAAACACATCCGCAATAGTGCCAGCCATTTGTTGTTCATCTATGCCGGTTAGCGATGCAATATATTTAATTGTAAATCCAGTAGTATCGCCGTGCGAACTTATGTTAGTGTTGTAAACCTGATAATGCACATAGCGAGTAACCATTGCAGAACCTGAATTAAAAACACAATGGAAACCACCCTGACCAAAATTTATAGTTGCGCCCGCTGCAATAGAATCACCATAACTGGAGGTATTAATTGCAAAGCCATAACAACTGCCTCCCCAGCAAAATTGGGTGGCATCACCTGCGTCTTCATAAAATATAGTGCGTAATACTTTATATTCATTTGTAGTGCCTCCAGCATTGTGCGCCAAAAACTCATCGGTACGAGTTGAATTTGGTAAAATATAAGCGTTAACCATAGTCCCCGAAACCAGATTGGAGTTTAAATCGAGCATAGAGATAGATTGGCTAAACCCTTTTATTATAATAGAAAATAAAAGAATAGTTGTAGTAATTTTTTTCATAATTTGTTTTTGTATTAATTATTGTGAGTTACAAAAGTAATAAATTTTATTTACCTACATATATTAAGGTACTAAATAGCAAAAAGGGAACTGACCGAAAAATAAAAAAAACATAATAAATTTGTTATTGTAAATAAAAGAATATAGATTTGCACTCATAAATTAATTAACTAACCTAAAATCTTAAAACAAAATGAAAAAAATTTTACTATTTGTTCCCGCGCTTTTATTAGCATTAGGAACTATGAAAGCTCAAACCATACTCTACACACAGGATATGGAATCAACATCAGGAACAGCGCTTCCTACTGGATGGACACAAACTACATTAGCAACAGATGGAGGTTGGTTATCTGGGACAGCGTTAAACAGTACTTATTTCGGAATAACTGCTCACACTAGGTATTTAGCAACAAATGACGACCAATGTAATTGCAACAAGAACAATGACTTTTTGCAATCAGGCACAATCAGTTTATCTGGTTCTACTTATCCTCAATTAACGTTTGATTTGTTTTATTACCACAATTCTTACAACCCTGCAGGAACCGTTTATACTGAATCTGGAACAGTAGAAGTTTCCACAAATGGTGGCTCTACTTGGACAGTTGTAGCTACTTTAAGTGGTAATGCTGCTTGGAATAATGTAGCTGTTGATTTAACAACTTATGCTGGGCAATCAATTATGTTAGGTTTCCGTTATAGCGATGGTGGAGGAACTGGTGCTACTGGTATTGCTGCTGCTTGGATGTGGGGTATGGCGATTGACAATGTTACAATCATTGAACCTGTTGTTAAAGAAGTAGCTGTTACTAACGTGGTAATGGCAAAGTATATTGTTGCAGGAGCTACTACTGTTAACACTATTATGACAAGCAATGGAGGGCCACAAGTAACATCAGCAACATTAAAATATAGTGTTGATGGTGGTGCACCAGTATCTCAAACTTTTACTCCTAATATTTATTATGGTGGTTCTTACACAGCATCGTTCACTACTCAAGCTAACTTAACTGCTGGCTTACACTATATCAAATCTTGGATTTCTGATGTAAACGGAACAGGATCTGATGCTACACCAATGAATGATACTGCGTCTTGTCAGGTTACATCTATTGCACCTGCAAACGTGCCGGTTCACGATGTGTTAATTGAAGAGTTTACAGGTGCTTGGTGTGGATATTGCCCAAGAGGCGGTCTTGCATTATCAGCTATTTGTGCTTCTGACCCACACGTTCACGGTGCAGCAATTCACGATAACGACCAAATGTCAACAACTGAAAGCAATATTATAGATGTTGCTTATGAAGCGGGATACCCAAGCGGAACTGTTGACAGAAGTTATAACACTACTCACAGTGCTTATGCTATTGATAATAGCTATTGGGCAGCAGCTACTACTGCTCGCGAAGCGGTTGTGGTTCCTGCGTCTGTTGCTTTGTCTAATGTTACTTGGACCTCTGGGTCTAGACAAATTAGTGCAACTGTAACAACGCACATTGCAGGTGATATTAAAGGGACTTATTCAGTAAATCTTTTTGTTATTGAAAACCGTGTTTATGGTCCATTAGCTGATATTACTGATAATGGCTACAACAATCACAGTTATTATTATGCTGATAACACTTCTCCTTTCTATAATGTAGGATTAACTACTGGTGCTTGGACAACAGGTGTTGCAGGATTAACTCCAGCAGTTTATCAACATAACCACGTAGTGGATAAAATGATTGGTGGTGCTTATGGTGATAATTCTATTATTGCTTCTACATTAGTTACTGCAGGTACAAATATCCCTCATACATTTACTTGGACTTTACCTGCTGGAAATACTACAAACGCAGCAGCAGCTCACAGATACAATGAGGATAATTGCTACGTTATTGCTGTTGTTTCTGAATATGACGCTTCAGCTAACAAGTCAAACAGTAATATCTTAAATGTTGCAGAACAAAAATTAACAGCAAACCCTGAAACAGGTTTAAATACTGTTGGTATTGTTGAAGTTCAAGAAACTTCTTTTGGAACAGTGGTGGTTTATCCTAACCCTGCTTCTACTTCAACTAACATTGCATTGAATTTATTCAGTGATGATAATGTTTCTATTAATGTTTACAATGCTTTAGGACAAGTTGTTTATACTGAAAATAACAGCCGTTTGTCTTCAGGAGAACATTTGTTAACTATTAACACAAGTGAATTTGCTAACGGTATCTACAACGTAGTTGTAAATACAAGCAGCAAAGGAATGATTACTAAAAAAGTTACTATTAGTAAATAATAACTATTGAGTATAAATAAATCAGCAGTATGGTCTGTTTTTTGACTCATTACTGCTGATTTATTTTTTTATATAAACCCTAAATTAAACTTATTATGAAAAGAATTGTTGTTGGAGTTATTGCAGTTTGTGCCTTTATTAATGTATCATTGGCACAAAACTCAGAAGTAAGAACCATTGCCGCTGCTGATGTTAAAACGGTAGATGGTAAAATAGTGAACACCGCCAAATTTTCGAATGATGGGAAACCAATTATAATTAGTTTTTGGGCTACCTGGTGCAAACCTTGTAAAAAAGAGTTGGATGCTATTTCTGAAAACTTTGCTCAATGGCAAAAAGAAACAGGAGTAAAATTAATTGCTATTTCTATTGATGATTCGCGCAGTTCAGCGAGAGTGGGAACAGATGCAAAAAGCCACGGGTGGGATTATGAAGTATATATAGACGAAAATCAGGATTTTAAACGCGCCATGAACGTTAACAATCCTCCGCATACATTTGTTATTGACGGGAAAGGAAATGTTGTTTGGCAACACAACGGATATTTTGAAGGTGATGAAGACCATCTTTACGAAGTATTAAAAAAAGTAGCTAAAGGAGAAAAGGTTTCAGAGTAA
>CAILDT010000378.1 GCA_903833025.1 uncultured Bacteroidota bacterium
AGTGGTGGTGATGGTGGTCGTTACAAAGCAAGTAAACTTGTGTTGGCGCCTTCTATGAGATCGAGAAAATGATACACAAGAACGGTAGTAAAAGGTTACTGAGTGATGAGTTCATTTTCAGTATTTTTATATTTGTCTCATCGTCGCTCAAGCCCAAAAGTGCCGATTTTTGCCGACAAATTTTGCCTGCTGAAATTTCATTTTTTTTTCAACTCTCGACACGATATAATAATAATAATACTTCAAAAAGTAATATTATTCTTAGGTTTACACGCGGTGCATGCTGATAATAGTAATAATATTATTCTTAGGTTTAACGCGCGGTGCGTGCTTGAATACACTAATAAAGATGCTACGCACACGCTAACTGTCTAAGAGTTAACTAACATAGTACACCAAGATTACTCCCCTGGGTCGATGCCCAATACACAAATAATGTCCAGGAAAATGGAAAGTAATAATTCTTCTTTAGTCATGCCAATACCAGTATCTCTAATCGATGAACGTAATGTTTCCCTAATTGTTGATACATAATAACCAATATTAATATAAGGTAATAAAGTCATACTTTAAGAAAAAGTTCGAAATGATACCCAAAGAAATACTTATTGAAGCATAATTATTTTTACTATAATTTAATCTTCTCAATAAAATATTTTTAATTTCCGCGTGGGTGGTTCTGGAGCTGGTGGTACTAGTACTGGTGGTGGTGGTGGTGGAGGTACTTGTAGTGGTGGTACATCTCATAACATTTCTCTATGTAAAATATTACTTTTACATACAATTATATTTGATATGTCAATTTAATAAGTACCAATATTAATAGATTCAAATAACGAAATATAGTTATTCGGTTGCGGTGCAGCGATCAATTGAAAGCTTACGGTGTGAAAAACGTTATGTTTCTCATCGTATTTTCGTGACCGATTCCGAGCCCTCCTTATCTCTTTTGCAACAACAACCAACAAAGCAAAAAGGTGAAAACAAAAAAGCGTGTTGTTCCTCCTTGCTGTCCGTACACCCCAAAATACAGGCAAAAGCAACGCAACACCACATCAGACATCAACGAAAACCAACATTAAAAACTCTTCCGAGATCATGTTCAAAAAATTAGCCACCAGTATGCTTCGTAGTAGCAGCATTAGCACGAGTGAAAAAGTAGTAGTTGATCATCGTAGGTTCGCGCACAGTGCATCGTTGTTATCACTTCCCTCCAGGAGGGTAGTATCAGTTTCAACTCAATCATCTTCTTTTATGAGTTCCATCACACCAACGTATCGTTTAATGAGTAGTTGCATATTTGCCAAGGCATCCGTGTTATGTCCTAGCAGTAGAATTGTTACTACTCCGTTACCATCGTTAGCATTGTTCATGCCATTACGTGGCGTCAAAACAAAGAAAGCTGCTGCAAAACGATTCATCAAAACTGGCAGTGGAAATTTAAAATATGGACATGCAGGAAAGCGTCATTTGACATCACACAAATCCAAAGACAGAAAGCGAAGGCTGAACAAGCTGGGAATATTGGATGGGGTATGGAAGAAAAAGATGATGAAAATCCTATAGCGACAGCGCACAACTGCTCATAACAGATCGCGAAGCGGTCTGAT
>CAILDT010000379.1 GCA_903833025.1 uncultured Bacteroidota bacterium
AAGAATCTTTAGACCCAACTAAAATAGTGTAAGAGTTTCCACAAAATTTCCAAGCAACGCCGTTAAATAACCACAGTGAGTAACAAACTTCAAGATCTTCTTTATCTATAATTGTGTCAGTGTAGGTTGTAGAAATGGTTGAATATGCCCCACCTATTAGGATAGTACCGTCATAGGGGTTATCTAAAGACCCAGAATAACTTCGGACTAATGCCCAGTAAGTTGGAACTCTGTCTGTAGGATCTGGAGTAATGGGGTCCCAATCAATTTTTATTTTTCCATAATCTACAGACCTTGCAACAATATTTGATTGGTAATAAACACTAATTACGGATGTAACTCCGTATCTTATACCAGAACCGTATCGTTTAGTGCCGTATTTTGCCATTTATTATACCCCGCCAGTAACAGTGCTTACTAAATTAGAAGCTAGCAAGTATGGAATCTCATTATCCGCTAGGGTAAGAGTATTAACTGTTGCAGCACCATCTTTTGATAGTTGTGTTAATGCCACAGAAACGACTCCTTCTACATTTTGAATAGCTGAAGTAACTTCAGAGATGTTAATAGTTCTTGCAAAGCTATTATTTTCGTATTGAAATAAACCACCTGCACCTAACATAGCTTGATAAACTGCTAGTTTTATATCTGCATTTCTAAAAGAAGACTCTGCGGTAATAGTTGCTGACAGATATATTGGCACATAAGTTGGTGGCAAAACAGTAACATCAGTACCAACTAAAATTTTATCTGCTAAATAAGAATCTACACTATACGAAAGATTATACCAGGCAGATGTAGGAGTTAAAGAAATAGCTAATCCGTTTCCAACATAAGCGGTTGTAAGTGTGCTTGCTATGGTAAAGCTAGACGTAGTAGGTACTGCTGTAATAATTACGCCTTGAAGATTATATGCTGTTGGGTTTACACCAGAAATATTAATAGTGTTTCCCACAGCAAATCCATGATCAGAATCAGTTGCAAAAGTAACGGCTGTACCGGTTGTGGCAATACCAATGATATTAGCTTGAGGGTATCCAGTAGCTGCTTGTCCATCATCCATAGGTTGAACGTATAAATTCACATTTGTGTAAGTAGTAGCTGAGGCATTAGCTTTTCCAACCCCTTCAGAAAGTAAAGCTAAGTATGCATAGTCGTTTAAAGTTATCGCTCTACGTCTTGTAGTAGCAGCAGCTTTAATTTTTTTCTTTATATTAGTAAGACCATCAGAATCAGCACCACCAGTAGCAGGTGCGTTATTAGTTACCGTAAAGTAAGATGTTACTGCTGGGTCAACATTTCCTGGAAAAAAAGTAACTTCGGTAATAGCCAAAGACTTAATATTTCCTGCAGCACCAACACTAGTTTTATAGGTTGCACTTATTAGCTGGCCGCTTGGTGGGATCGCGCCGTTTACACCATCACCAAAAACAATATTTACAGTGCCGTCTTCGTTAGGAGAAAGCCCAAAAACTTTATCCTGAGGACCGGCTTCAATAAGATTATCCATATAAGACCAGCTACCAAAAGCAATTCCTTGACCAATATATGTTGTAACTGAATCATTAATTATACCTGAATCTGGAACAATAAAATATTGATTAGCAGAACCATCAGAAGTACCAAGGTTTGCTGGAAGAGCAACATTGTACGTACTATCAATTAAGTCTGGACGATCTGTGTTTACTGTTTTTCCTTCTTGACAAAGCAGGGAAATTGTTGCGCCAGGGGCAACTGCTGTAGCAGCTACAAGGGTTTCAAAGTAAACTTCTGAATAAATGCCAAATGAAAGTGGAGCCATAACTTGAGTACCCACAGGAATATCAAGTGTGTAATCACTAATGTTAGTAAAAGTTACGGTTACTGCTGCAGGAGTTGGGCCAGAAGGAATGTAGTCATAGATAGCTGCTAAGGAAAGCAAAGTACTGCGTTGAATTGCAGTATCTAAAGTAGTTTCGTTTGCAATGCGGTCTAGGTAATGAGACATAATGTCCCCCATATATGCAAAAGATTCTACCAGTACGTGACCCAAATCTGAATAGTCTGTAGGGTCCCAGGTAGTTCCAGTACGTTCTTTAATAAGAGAAATTAAGTCTGCCTTTAATGCAGCAAAGTCTCTAGATGTATAGTCAATTTGCATGATTACCCCGCAATAATTCCGCTGTATGTTATGGTGCCAGTATTGATGGTTAGAGATGTAAGTGTATCATCTGGAAGATGTAAAGACAGTATTACGTTTTCAGTACCGTCAACGTTTTCTCCAGCAAACTCTATAGAGGTAACGTTCACTTCTGGAAGCCATTTTCCTATTGCCTGTGTGATAGCCACCGGTATAGCCTTTTGAGCATCATTGTCATTTTCAAAAAGTGAGCCACTCCAATCGACCCCATAGGTAGGCAGCATAGGTCTCTGCCCTACATAAGTGGAAAGAAGGGTTAAGACCCTATCAACATATATTTTGGCAGGGGAAGTTGTGTTTTGAACTATACCTTGAGTTCCAATAGTATAGGGAAAACTAACAGCTTGTTGCGTCATGATTGGACTCCCATCCATACAGGGTGTTCAGGATTTCCGGCTATAAACATAACCCAAACTAATTGACCTACTGCCGGCACAGCTCTATGAAAAGTATGCTCAGGAATTTTTACCGAAGTACTAGAAGATGTTGTTCCCGGTGCCGATAATCCACTAGCTGTAGTATATAAACTTGTTTCTTTTGTATCGGTTGTAGAGGTAGGGGCATTTACTACGACGCCTTTATTAACCATAGTTTTAGTTGTTGTGTGGGGATGGTTTAGTTGCCCACCGCCACTTTTAGCAACAACAGTTAATGCTGGAATGGTTACTGAGCCGCCTTGAGGATCAGATGCAGTTGTAGAAGTAGTTGTTAATAGTGCTGCAATTTGAGCTGCTGTATGTGGTTGATGATCTGGGTGATAAGAACTATCCGAAATAGGTAAACAGGCTTCTGCCCAGTTATGAGCTGCCTCTCCGGTAATTTGTTGTACTTGTACTTTAATTCTATTTCTTTTTAAAGGGTCAGTAACATCAACAACTTTTGCAGAGTAGATACCTGGATATACGGGACGCCCGATAGGGTCTAAACCATACTCTGATTCTAATTGTCCATGAGCCATTATCTTAGAACCTTTCCACTATTCTTAGCAGACCATTGTACAGTTTGTTTTATGTTTGCTGTATTTGGCGGTGTTTTTTTAAAAGGAGTGCTTCCAGATACTGTGGGTACAGCAACCGCGGAAGTTTTTTGCACAGCTGTTGACCCAGTAATTCCATAGGTAGAGGTCAAATCTGATGAGTTAGGGGATAACGAATACTCAGTAAGACCTGAATCAGATGGCTCTAAAGATTGACCGGCAAAATCATTTTGAATGTCTCTGGTGTCAGATCTAGATCTAGCATCTTTGTCTACTTCGCCTATAATATCTGTACCTATTTCCAGTAACATCATATAGTTAGCCAAACTACCGCCAAAGATATGTTTAATAGAAAGAACAGTCCAATACCCAGACATACCATTTGGCAAACCATCAAGATAAATAGGATCATAAGGTCGCAAAGTAGCGTGACCTACAACACTGACTACTGCTCTATGTTGATACTTATGGGCGTTACTATATGCTTGAGCTACTAACTTAGACTCAGTTAAATCTTTAACAACTTCATGAGTATGGTGCTTTTTAAAGATTGCTTTTTGACTTGCATCAGCTTTATTATTAGAAAAGTTACTCATGTAGTACCAATTTTCTTTAAAAAGTATGAGTTATTGGGACTAACAACTCCTGATGTTCCCTTTTTAGGTGCAGTATGGGCGTGTGTTGCTTTTACTACGGCACCAGTTTTAGAGTTTGTACCAGTCATAACTCTGTCTACACGAACACCCATTTCAGGAGATTGATCTGAAATAATAGGTTCAAAGGAAAGAACAGTACCTGTCATACGCAGTTCTTTTGGAATTACTCCGCCAACTTCATCATCTACATAGTTAAAGTATGGGGCTGATTTTTTCTTACTTTGATAAATTTTATCCTTAGATACAAAAGTAATAGTGGTGTTATCAGTTAATAATGCAAACCCTGTTTGCTGTGCTAAACGACGGCAAAGCTGCCAGTCACTTTGACCGGCTTGAACAATTTGATCCCTAACTCTAGGGTCTCTTTGGGTAACAGCTTGCATACCATGTTTTTTTGCAATCTTTGTAACTACTTGGTCAGCCGTAGATTTAGTGTAAATTTTTTGATCTGTATTCTTTAATACCCAAGAAGCTCCAACGCATACTACGTCTGTATTTCCACCTTGATGAGAGTTATCCTGTTGAATATGAACAACATATCCCTTCCAGGTTTTTTTAAGTTTACCTGAACGATAGTTAAACACTACAGGATTTCCAGAGGATATAGATTCTCTTTTATTTGCAGGCTTACCTTTGTAGTGTAAAACAAGACGGTCATGTTCTTCAGGATTTTGGTACAACTCAGCGCCAATTAAATGAAGATCCATATCTGGAGATTTTGGAAAACCAACGGCAAAGTTACTATCTTTTGCGTTTGAACCCCAAACAAAATTTTGATGTGCTGGACTACTAGTTACCATAAGGCACCCGTAAAATTGTTCCAGGAGAAATATCAAATGGGTCAGTAATTTCTGGATTAATTTCCATAATTTCCCACCAATATTTAGCGCCAATACCAAAAACTTCAGAAAGACTAGAAAGAGAATCTCCTTCTTTCCAAGTATAAGAAATATAGTTAAGAGTGTTAGAAGTAGGAAAACGTCTAAACACCGAAATAATATAGTCTCCAGTGTATTTATGCTGTGTTTGAGCTAATGGCCCATCGTAATATCTAGATACTCGCTCTATCATGCTGGTGGTTTTCCTGTCGTTTGTGTAGTGCTCTTAAGGTATCCACGAAGATTTGTTGCATTTAATCCTGTTCCAAAGGCTTTCTGTGCCTCTGCATTCCAAAGAGCTGGGTAACGAGAGAATGTAATGGTTACGGTACTTAACATAGGTACCATGTATTCGTTGAACATTGCGTGGTTTACGTTAAAACTGGCAACCGAACCAAAGTAAACTAAATTTTCGTTTAACTGTAGCCAGCAAGGTACACCAGTAGTGTACCCAAAATCAGAGGTGGCTCCTTTATAACTAGGGCTTAAAAGTAAAGAACTGTTTAATGGATCACCATTTAAAACTCGATAAAGAAATTCAATATCATATTCGGTTCCACGATTAAGAATTCCTTCTCTTTCTATAGGATCTAAAGCTCGTCCATAAACCGTTTTTTCAATAACTCTGGGTGTAGACATGCGTAGATAACTCATATCAGGAATTCTATTTAAGTACAGTTCAATAGTAACGTTTTGATTACCGGCAAGTAAAGTAGCAGGATCGGATTGTCCTAAAGTCCAGTCAACTGAATTATTAGAGGCTGTGCTATAGGTAATAGTAGTGGGGTTATACATAAATCTAAAACCCCATCTGTGA
>CAILDT010000380.1 GCA_903833025.1 uncultured Bacteroidota bacterium
AAAGCTGATGAAAATTGTAGTGAGGCTTTTCTTACACCATATGATGTTGGACCAAGTATATGGAATCGCATTGATTTAATTAATATAATGAGTAAATTTATAAATGAGACTTACCGAACTATTGAATCTTCTGCAATTCAAGAAGAATGTAAAAAATATACAATTGTTGGTATATGTTATATTAATACACCTGTAAGGTTTACACAGGGTCGTCCATTTTCAACCGATTTTTCATTTTGTCATATTTTATTACGAGGAAAATGGATTCCTGAAGAGGCACAACAAGACTATAGACCATTTTTTCAATATTTATTTTCGAGTGGAATTGTCGATCCTTCTATACGTGGATTTATCCCACATCATGGAGGAATGGATATAAAATACCTATATTAACTTTGCGGTTATTCTATATTTTTTATTATAAATCTTTTATTATGAAGATTGCTTTTCTTATAAGTGGAATTCCAAGACAATTTACAAAAAATCTAAAACTTTATCTTGAATCACTTGATAAACTTATAGATTATAATGTATACTTATATTTTCCAAATGATAATTGTGAAGAGAATTATGCTAATGAAATGTTTAATCCCGACATCCTTCATACTATTTTATCAGACAAGCACTATAAGTCAATTTTATTAGATTCACTTTTACCCGATTTATTAGATATACTATCGAGAAAACAAAAAAATAGCGTTATTCAATGGTATAGAATTCAAAAATGTTTTCAAAACATACCAGATGATTATGATTATATAATAAGAATACGCCCTGATATAAAACTTTTAATAAATCCACAAGAATTAGTTAATTTAATTACTACATCGTCAAAATCAACCATCTATATTCCTCTGGGATTTGATATATGTAAAGAATCATTAAATGATCATTTTGCTTTTGGAACATATGATGTAATGAAAGAATATTGTTCATTATTTTCAACACTTGACATAGCATCTGAATGGCAATCAGAAATCTACCTATATAAATTTCTTAATGAAAAAGCTATACATATAGAGAGGGTTTCTATTCCGTATAAGTTAGCTTTATCTGATTGTAAAGTAATAGCAATTGCTGGAGACTCTGCATCAGGTAAATCAACATTTATGAATTATATACATGAAATATTACCCCAAGAATCCTACCTATCAATTGAAACAGACTCATATCATAAATGGGAGCGCAATGATGAACACTGGAAACAGTATACTCATCTTAATCCAGATGCAAATAATCTTGAAAGAATGTCAGAAGATGTATTACGATTAAAGATAGGAAATAATGTATCTTTAGTTGAGTATGATCACAATACTGGAAAATTTCTACAAGAAAAATTAACATGTGCAAAACCCTTTGTTATTTTATGTGGACTTCATACTCTCTATAAAAAAAATATATTAAAAGATCTTGACTTAAAAATCTTCTTAAATACTGAAGAGAGTTTGAAGATTGATTGGAAAGTAAAGAGAGATATGAAAGAGAGAAATTACACACTTGATAAAATAATGGAAACTATCTTAAAAA
>CAILDT010000381.1 GCA_903833025.1 uncultured Bacteroidota bacterium
ACCGTTCACGGCACATCTGAAGCACAGGTTGTTCAGATAATTCCCATCTCCTCCGTATACGTGAAATTGGGCTCATATTCAAAAATTTAATATATTTGCGCTCCCAAAACAAAAAGGGATAAATAAATAAACTAATAATTAAAACAAAAAACGAATGTTAATAGTACAAATTAAAGACGGAGAACCAATAGACAAAGCACTTAAGAAGTTCAAAAGAAAATTTGAAAAAACAGGTGTTGTTAAAGAACTTCGTGAACGTCAGAAATTCACAAAACCTTCAGTATTGTTTCGTCAAGGCAAGAAAAAAGCCATTTACGTAAAGAAAAAGTACCATACAGAAGAAGTTTAGTTCTTCGCTGTAGAAAGAATATTTCTTAAAAAGAGGAAGTATTTATTTGTTTGTAGTAACTTTGTAAAGTTATTTACGTTTAACAAATAAATACTTTCTCTTTTTTTATGAAATTATTAGTTGGCAAAGAAAGTTTTATTCAGTATCTCCAATTCGAAAAGAGATTATCCAAACATACATTGGTAGCATATTCCAATGATGTTGTACAGTTTTTTAAATACCTCGAAACTACTTATGAAATTAAAACGATAGATGAAATTAATCATACTATTGTGCGCTCGTGGATTGTAAGTTTGATGGAAAAGGATATTACTCCTCGCTCGGTAAATCGCAAAATTACTACTCTCAAAACTCTTTATAAATATTTAATCCGCCAGGGCATTGTTACCGATAATCCTATGTTGAAAATACTTTCGCCTAAAACTTCGAAACGATTGCCCGTTTTTGTAGAAAAAGACAAAATGGATATGTTGCTCGATGTTGTTGATTTTGGAGAGGACGAAGATGGTGTACGTAACAAATTAATAATTGAGCTTTTTTATGCTACGGGTATGCGTTTGTCCGAATTAATTAATCTAAAACAAGCCGATATTAATATGTTTGAATTGCAAATGAAAGTGCTTGGAAAACGAAACAAGGAACGGATTATTCCTTTTAACCGGGAAATAAAAAATACGATTGAGATATACATCAGCACAAAAAAAGAACAGCCGAATGTGTTTTTATTTGAAGGAAAGAAAGGGAAGAAGTTAAATCCTGAAACAGTGTACGCCGTAGTTAAAAGTTACCTGTCGCAAGTTACAACTATTGACAAACGAAGCCCGCACGTGTTGCGCCATACATTTGCTACGCATATGCTTAATAATGGTGCCGATTTGAATGCGATTAAAGAATTGCTTGGGCACGTTAATTTGCAGGCAACACAGATTTATACACATAATACGGTTGAAAAATTAAAAAACATACATAAACAAGCGCATCCAAAAGCGTAGTTTTGTAAACTTGGAATATTAAAAAGAAAGTAAAGAATAGAGTATAAACAATTTAAAATTTAGGAGGACAAAAATTATGACAGTACAAATTCAATCGCTGCATTTTAATGCAGACAAAAAACTTTTAGATTTTGTAGAAGAAAGAGTGGAGAAATTAACACTTTTTTATGATTCGATTTTAAACAGCGAAGTAACACTTCGGCTTGATAAAGCGGACAATGCAGAAAATAAAATTGCAGAGGTAAAGTTGCATATTCCGGGTAATGATTTGTTTTCGAAAAAACAATGCAAAACGTTTGAAGAAGCAATTGATTTATGTGTGGATGCGTTAAAAACACAGATTAGGAAACAACGCAAAAAGGTAAAAGGTGCTAAAGGGCTTACTTTAATGCCAGATGAAGAGTAAAGTATTATATTAAACAGTAATAAAATCCCGTTCTTTTTCTTTAAGAAGAGCGGGATTTTTTGTTCACCAAACAACCAATGGACTAATAAACCAATTAACTATTTACTATTTTCCTATCTTTGAAAACTTTTTAAAACAAATATGACTAAAACCTTTTTATTTATTGCCTGTTTTATTTTGCTGAAAACAATTTCTGTTTCGGCACAAGATAATAAAGACACAATTTTGCTGTTGAACGGCACTCAAATTATTACAACGGTTTACGATACTACTTTTGGGTTAGTGAGATATAAAAACCCTCATCCCGAAAAGGATCCAATAGAAATTGAGAGCACTGATATTTTTTCTATTCGAAATGTGAATGGTGAATTTATTAAGTATGTGTACGATTCGGCAGGTGAAAACAATATTACTGCAGATGAAATGCGCTATTATATAAAAGGCGAGCAAGATGCTACTAAGAATTTTAAACCTCACGGTGCATTTTGGACTAATGTATTAATAGGTGCAGCGTCAGGTGCAACGGGGTTATTTTATTGCCCCATTCCTCCATTTGCTTTTACTGCTTTCTGCGGATTAACAAAAGTGAAAATAAAACATTCAACCGTTTCCAATCTCGATTATTTAAAACACGATACCTATATAATGGGCTATGAACACATAGCACGCGGAAAACGCAAAACGAAATCTTTATTGGGGGGGGGGATCGGCTTGGTTGGCGGTATCGGTGCTGCTATTATTCTGAAAAACACAGGTAACGCTTTGCTGAAATAAATTCTCTTCAAATTATATTTACGTTATGATTTGTAGATACATACAAATTCATAATTCGTAATATGAAACGCATAATCAATTTTATTCTTTTCGGAAATATATACATTGCAATAGCTGCTGCCTGTCTTGTTCAAAGTACTGTAACACAAATAGGGATTTTAAATTTTAATTATTATTATTCCATTCTTGTTTTCTTCGCCACACTTTTTATTTATAATCTTCAACGAATATTTTATAAAAAAGGAGAAGATAAAAGTTTGAATTCTATTAGGAGAAAATGGATATTCGATAATCAAATAACTATCAAAATATTAACATTGATAGGGTTTGTAGGAGTAGCAGTTACTTTCTTTTTTAATGATTACAAAATCATTATTTATCTTTCTCCTTTACTATTACTATCACTCGCTTATTTTATTCCGTTTATTAAGCTTCGCAAAAGTGCGTGGTTTAAGTTGTGCACCCTCGCCATTGTTTGGACAATTGCCACCGCCGCTGTACCAATACTTTTAATATTAGTACCAATACTTATTCGAGACCCTTTACAATATCATTATATTGTATGTGGAAAATTAAGTTTACACATCGCCACTCGCTTTTGCTTTATGTTAGCCATTTGTATCCCTTTTGATATTCGCGATATTAATATTGATACGGCAGAAAATGTTACTACGTTGCCACATAAATTAGGAGAGGAAACTACACGCAACATTGCACTTTTATTCACCTCTATTTATAGTATTCTTATTGTTATCGAATATTTCATAAGCATTATTTCACTTTGGAGTTTGATTGCGTTATTAATAAGTATGATTGCTACATTCGTTTTGATTTTATTCAGCAGCAGCAAACGTAGCGAATATTATTACGTTGCTGGAATAGACGGAACAATGATATTGCAAGGAGTTTTATTAATGATAACCGCATACTTTACCAGTTTCTGATATTGATGAATAAGAAATAAATTATCTTTACAGAATAATGAAAATAAGCAATAACGAAAGTAAAATATATTATTCTGCTTGGTTTATTTATTCGCTGCTTACACTTATTGCAGTATTAAATCACGAACCAAATAGAGATGAAGCACAAGTTTGGCTTATTGTCCGTGATTTGAATCTTTCACAAATCTTTTCACAAATAAATACCGAAGGACATCCTTGTTTATGGTATTTAATAGTATTACCGTTTGCAAAGTTGGGTTGTTCTTATGTTACAATGCAACTCGTTCATTGGCTGATTGCAGTAATAGCAACGGGTGTGTTTTTACTTAAAGCACCCTTAAATAAAATAATAAAACTATTATTTGTGTTCTCTTATTTTATGCTGTTTCAATATTCGGTAGTGGCAAGAAACTATTGTATTGTTATTTTATTTTTAATTTTAATTGCCACCGTTTATCAAAACAGATTTACAAAACCATACCTCTATGCATTATTGATAGTGGGATTGTATAATACTCAC
>CAILDT010000382.1 GCA_903833025.1 uncultured Bacteroidota bacterium
AATGCGTTAGCCTTGACAAAGTTAGATGGCACAGCAAAAGGCGGTGTAGCAATAGGTATTTCCGATTCGTTTAAAATTCCAGTGAAATATATTGGTGTGGGAGAAAAGATGGAAGATTTACAAGTGTTCAATAAAACTGAATTTGTAGACAGCTTATTCAGGCAACACTAATTTTTATTTCTTCTTGAAATTATTGAATAAACGAACAATCATTACTTCCGAAAGTTTTATCAACAATCCCGAAAGTTTATTTTTACCACTCAAATCAAGACCTAAAAACTTTTCGAATATATATTCATTTGCGGTATCCATTATATTGTTTATTTTTTTATTCTTATCCGATTCGTAAGGTAAAAGTTGTTCGGCAATTAACTGACTTGTGTTTTGTTTTATGTACGTTATTTTATTTTTAAGCAATTCCTCTTGGTAAGACGAATACATTTTCAAACGTTGTTTTTCGCGTTGAAGAGAATCTAAATTAGTTATTTTTATTGGCTCGTTAATCATTTTCTTCTTTCTTAAATAATTCTTCAATCACCTTATCGGTAATATATTTCTCCAATAATTTTTTTCTATTAACAATAACGATGATAAATAAAATAAGATATATACCAAAAACAATAAGGAACCCTAACGTATTACTATTTAATAATTGTCCGAAGAAAAAACCACCACTGATACTTAAAAAGAAAAGCAGAAAAAAACCAAGCATTGCAATTACAATTGAAGAAAATAAAACTGCAGTAACTTTTGCTACTTTTTCGTAGGCACCAATTCTATACAACTGAATTTTAGCTTCAAAATAAGCAATTACAATTTGCTTTAATTCTTCAAAAAAGGATGGTTGTTCGCTCATTTAGGTGGTTGGGTTTTTAAAATGTTCTTCCGCCGAATTTTTTAAATCATCAAATTTATCCGCCAAATTATCTTTCAGTTTGGATGCCCCATCTTTTATGTCATTCAGTATTTCATCCTTTTTATCTGAATTCAAAAAATAGCCAATTGCAACTCCTATTGCCGCTCCAGCAAGTGCTGCCAATAAAATTTTAGAATTATTATTATTTTTCATTCGTTTCAAATTTATTTCAACACAAAATTACTATTAATTATCATAGATATTCTAAATAAAAAAATTTGCTAATATGACTAATCTCATCTTGTTCCATTAAAATGAATCGCCCAAGAATAAAAAAGATTCATTAGTTTTACGCCCGCAACAAATATTTGAATGAAAACAAAAAAAATAGTTTTTTTACTTTTAATACTTCTATCAACATCCCCAAAAATTTTTTCCATAAAAAAAGATTCTTTATTATTTATTCAAGAAGTTAAAAATTTTTCTTTCAAAGAAATTGGTGTTGAACTGAAAGGAGATTTTTTTACCAAAATAAAGGAAACCGAAAAACCATATATTTACGTTTACACATCATTACCTTATGCAATAGAAAATCCGATTGGTTACGAATCGTTTTTTTTCTGCGATACAAATACTGCTCTTGCAAACAAAAAAATAGCTGAATATAAAGCACAAGGGTATCACACTTTTTTGTACAAAACATTTGCAAACTCGGAAGCAATGCTCAACAAAAGATTTTTTATGTACCCAAAAGAAGCAGAAGTATTTATTATTTTTCACGAACTGACCCATAATTATATCGCGCAGCAAAATTTAAAAGTGCCTTACGATTACAATGAGGCATTGTCCGATTTAATTGGTAATTACGGAACGCTCAATTTTTATAAAGCCAATAATAGTAAAGAATTTAACATCGCTCAAACGCAGATGTATAATAACGAACGAATTTATTTTTGTATGAACTCCTACATTGCAGGCATAAACAGGAAGCCTCGCAAAGCCGATTTGCTGGATACAAAATGCGATAACGAAATAAAAATAATTTTGAAAGAGTGTAATTTATTTCAAAACGACAGGTTTAATTTTACCGTAAATAATGCTTATTTATTAAAGAATCAATTTTACAGTAAAAACTATTTCCTGCTAAAAAAAGTTTTGCAAAAACAAAAAACAATTAAAGCATTACTCGACGTAATGAAATCATTACCCGAAAACTCCGAAGAATGCGAAAAATATCTGCTTAGATTTACCTAATAAGGTAGCCCTTTTATGAATTGGTATTAAAAAATATTCTACTTTTATACCTCAATAATTACAAATCAAAATTAATCTTTAACCAATAAAAAATAATTATGAAAAAAATTAACCTATTATTAATCGCCATTAGCATCATTTCACTCACTACTTTTGCACAAGAGAAAGCATTTCAAAAAGGAAAAATCACCATCAGTGTCGGTGCCGGCTTCGGCGTTTACGGCACAAAATCATATACCCAATGGGATTCCGTTTATGGCGGCTCCTCATACAAAGCCACCCGAACAAAAAACGATGGCGCAGCTTCCGGCATCTACCCCATAAATTTGGAATACGGCATAACAAACTGGCTCGGAATAGGCGCCCGCTTTGGCTTTTCGAAATACGCAGTGTCCGACACCGTAAAACTTAAAACCACCGTAACCGGCTGGGATGGCGATTTAAACCTATTTTTACACTTCGTTAAAACAAAACGCTTCGATATGCCCGTTCAACTTACCGCCGGATATTCCAGCTTCAAATATCTTTCGAACGACCTAAATGGCTCAATGGCTAAAGGAGGAGGAATAAATTACGCCATTTCATTGGTCCCTCGCATTTATTTTGGCAACCACATCGGTATGTATTTCAACCTCGGTTACGCAGGTTATAACTACCCAAATTTAATTTTGTCCGACAATAAAAACACCCTAAATAACCTCAATTACACCTTCAAACTAAAAGCAAACGGCGTAAACCTCGGTTTAGGATTAATAGTAAAACTACATTAAAACAGTTAAACAAAAATAACCCATAATTCATAACTCATAATTATTTTTGGGCGGCACCATCCCATTTCATTCCAACATTGTTCCCCGCCCACACGCGGTATCTTTTTTTCTTTAATAAATTGCCTACAGCGTAAAGGCAAAAAAAGGATACTTCGCGCGGGTCGGGCGCAAATAGCAAGTTCATCGCCATTCCCAACATTCAAAATTGTACAACCAAACCCAAGAAGTCCCCAAAAACACACACCAACACCAACCTACCACGTAACAAGAGCATATTTCCAAAAAGCAAGCAGCTATTTTCAAATAGCAAGGGCTTATTTCCAAATAGCAAGAGCATAAAGGCACTTTTAAGACCCCAAAAAAATGTTGCGTCTTTACAGCTTTTAAACCCCAAAAGTGAATTTTAACCCGTTTTGTAAATATCTAACATCAAATATCTACTTTTGCAACTATGATTACATACATAATAATTATCATCACCGTTTTTGTTTCCATCACCTCAATGGAAAATCAAACACTCAAAAACAAATTAATGTTTAACGCCTATATGATTTCGAAACGAAAAGAATGGTGGCGTTTTTTTTCCAACGGCTTAATTCACGCCGATTGGATGCACCTAATTTTTAATATGTACGCACTCTATATTTTTGGTACTGGTGTCGGTGTCGAATCCATTTATAAAGATGAAAACGTATATGGCGAAAAAGGAACACTATTTTTTATCTTGCTTTATGTTGGTGGCTTAGTAATGTCGTCATTATACTCTTACGAAAAAAACAAAAACAACATTTATTATAATTCACTCGGCGCATCAGGTGCTGTTTCGGCGGTTATATTTGCATTTATAATTTTAAATCCAACAGCCCGAATGGGATTAATGTTTATCCCAATCCGTTTACCAGCATACATTTTTGGATTAATAATGCTTGGCTTCGAACATTATTTAAGCAAACGAGGAAACACAGGCATCGCTCACGACGCCCATTTTTGGGGAGCTGTGTACGGCGCACTACTCACCATAATTTTAAAACCAGAATTATTTACCAATTTTATAAATCAAATAAAAGGAGGACAATAAAATGAACAAAGCAATATTTTTAGATAGAGACGGAGTAATAAATGTAGAAAGAGGATACACCCACAAGTTAGCAGATTTTGTAATTCTCCCCGATTTAATGCAGGTTTTGCAAGAGTTTATAAAAAGAGGATATTTACTCATCGTAATTTCCAATCAAAGCGGAATAGCGAAACAACTATATTTACAAACCGAAACAGAAGCACTCCACAATTATTTAATATCAGAATTAAATAAAAACAACATCACCCTTTCCGAAATATATTATTGCACCCACCATCCCGATGTAAGCAACTGCATTTGCCGAAAACCAAATTCACTGTTTGTAGAAAAAGCAATAGCCCGTTTTAATATCGATGCCTCAAAATCCTATTTTATAGGAGATAAAGAGCGCGACACACAGGCAGGAGAGCGAGTTGGAGTAAAAGGTATTTTGATAGAAGCAAATTCATCATTAAAAAACATATTGAATCAAATACAATAAATGCAACAATTCATAAATAATAATGGAACACTAATTTCTGCTGATGAACCAGTAGTAAAAGCAAGTAACCGTTCTTTTCGCTATGGCGATGCATTATTTGAAAGCATACGCATCACCAATTTTAATCCACAATTTTTAACGGAACATCTCGCCCGATTATATAACGGAATGAAAGTTTTGAAAATGGAAACGAATCCACTTTTCAGTGAAACATTTTTTGAACACGCTATTTTAGAACTCGCTCAAAAAAATTCCATTACCTCCGATGGTCGTGTTCGGCTTGTTGTTTATCGCAATGAAGGCGGTTATTACGCACCGGATACCAATTCAGTTTCCTATTTAATTGAAGCTACTACGATGGAGGATGTTGGTTATGTGCTCAACCAAAAAGGTTATACCGTTGATTTATTTAATGATTTTAAAAAACAACAGAACGCATTATCATCCATTAAGTCTGCTAATAGTTTAGTATACGTGCTCGCAGGAATAGCAAAGCATCAGTTGCAACTGGATGATTGTATTATTTTAAATGATCAAAGTCATATTATTGAAACCATAAGTTCCAATATCTTTGCAGTAAAAAATGGAGTGCTTTATACTCCTCCTGTTTCCGATGGTTGTGTGGATGGTGTGATGCGAAAAAAAATAATTGAAATAGCAGCAGTAAATAAAATAGCAGTGTATGAAATTTCGGTAATGCAAAATGTTTTGTTAGGTGCTGATGAATTATTTTTAACTAATTCCATCAACGGAATTAGGTGGGTGGTGGCATACAAACAGAAAAGATATTTTAATAACACATCCAAAAAATTAATTGAAAAACTGAATCAACTAACAGGAAGTAGTCAATAGCAATATGCGAAAAGAATATAAAAAATATAATCTGGAAGAAAAGGATTTAAACTCTAATCCGATTTTGCAATTTCAAAAGTGGTTTGCAGAAGCCGAAGAAAATGAACTGAACGAGCCGTATGCAATGACGCTTGCTACAGCAACCAAAGATGGAAAACCATCGGCAAGAATTGTATTAATGAGAAACGCTGATGAAAATGGTTTTACTTTTTACAGCAATTACACCAGCAAAAAAGGACACGATATTTTAGAAAATCCTAAGGCATCTTTACTATTCTTTTGGCAGGAATTAGAACGGCAGGTAAGAATTGAAGGAACATTAATTAAACAAAGTGAAAAAGAATCCG
>CAILDT010000383.1 GCA_903833025.1 uncultured Bacteroidota bacterium
CGAAAGTATATCATACATATCCGGAATCACTTTTATGGTTACTCCTTGGTAATCCAGTTCGTTCACTATCTTATTAATATTATCGTGTTCCGACGATTCGATGGCGATAATAACTTCCTCAATTTGTTTGTCTTTTATTATGCTTTTCAAATCAGAAAGCTCGCCAAGATGCGGAATGTTTTTTATTAATTCTGATGAAAAACCATTTTTATTATCAACGTGTACAAACCCAACAAATTTATTTCCTGACGATTTATCTTGGCTCTCCATTTCATTAAAAAGTTTCAACGCGTTTTCGTTGCTACCTACCAAAAGAGTATTAAAACCTATAACTCTGTTATGAATTCGATAATTAGTTATTGACGATAAAATAAAACGGATACTCGCTGTAAGCCCGAAATGCAAACCAAGCAACACCAAAATATTCTGATAATAATTGCGGTACGAACTCACTTCATCATCCAGCAAAAGAGTAAAAAATATAATGAGCACACCTATAATAGAGAACAAAAGTGTTTGCCCTGCTTCCTTCAATCTCGATTTACGATAGATGTGTTTATATACTCCGGTGAGGTAATAAATTAAGAGCCAGAAAACAGGGATGAACAGCAAACCCCAATAAAACCGTTCATCAAAAACAACAGGAATCGTTTTGTGAAACTTTTCAGGTTCGATATAAACTTTACGATAAATGTAAAATAAAGTCCAGGCAGTGGCAGCAGAAAATAAATCAGCAAGAAGATATTTTAATACTTGAAGGCGTTTGTTCATTATTGATTACTGAACAATTTTTATATTATCCATAGCGCACCAAAGACTATCGGAGTGGGAGGGAGCAGACATTATGAAACAAACTCTATATCTAATATCTCCATTTCCCGACTGCCCTATTGCTGGAGTTAAATACACATATACTTTATTCCAATGGTCAATCGGACTGAGGGTGATTGCTTCTATTGGTCCACCACTTGTGTTACCAATTGCATTGTAATAACGAAGACAAACTGTAAGTGGATAATTGCATTTATAATTCATTTCCACAAACACATTTGCGCCACTTCTGTTTAGGTGAATACTATCAGCAAAGCCACATTCAAAAGTAGATTGAGATGAATTTAAAGAGCCGTAAGCACTATGGCTTCCTTCAAATATATTAGGGTCGCCTGCGGGATATAAGAGTAGTGGGCTTTCCGAAACAGTTGGTGTTGCTCTCATTACTGTTCCAAATTCAAAATCCTCAATATGCGGAAAGTGAGCAACACCAGTCATCAAACTTAAATAAGGTACAGTGGCATTTTTAACATAAGTAATTTCTCCACGTGTTAAATTTACTGCCTGATAATAATTATCATAAAAGGGATAAGGGCTGCGAGTAGCAGAAATACCATTTACTTTTATTCCCGGACGTATTTTTAAGGTATGAAAACCATCATATAAAACAGGCACGGTACAAGGCATTTCGAAACAACCGATAAGTTGGTCATCAATATAAACCCAAGCATCCGTTATTTTAGATGATGCCGAACCTTGTCCGCTTGTACCTTGCTGCCCTGCGGGAATTGTTACAGTTATATTATCAATATGAATGTAAGAAGGAACGGGTTCCACAGGGTTGTAAATGTTGCAGGAAGCAATAACAACAGTTACAATAATTGAAAGGGAAATAAATAATTTAGTTTTCATTTATTGATTTGTTACAGGTGTGAAATCGCTGTTGGTTGCCGTTACTTTCATCTTTTCAATTATGCGATACGCAACATCCAATGCTTTGTAACCATCATCAGCACTTACTATCGGCGTGGTATTATTATTTATACTATCAGCAAACATTTCTAATTCCATTTTAATAGCGTTGGTAGATTGTGTTTTAGGATTTTCAAAATATATTTGTTTCGAACCTTTGCCATTTCCTAAATCTATTGTTACTGCCAACGGGTCTGCTTCGCCTTCAATATTCTTTAATCGTATCACATCCACTTTTTTATCGAGGAAATCTACAGAAATATATGCATCCTTCTGGAAAAAACGCGACTTACGCATATTTTTCATAGATATACGAGAAGCAGTAAGGTTGGCAACACATCCATTATCGAATTCAATACGTGCATTTGCAATATCTGGTGAATCGGAAACAACAGCTACACCACTTGCACTTATTCTTTTTATATTTGATTTCACCACACTTAAAATAACATCAATATCGTGAATCATTAAATCTAAAACTACTGATACATCCGTTCCTCTCGGATTAAATTGTGCCAACCGATGCGTTTCAATAAACATAGGTGAAGAACAATATTCTCGCGCAGCCAAAAAAGCAGGATTAAATCGTTCCACGTGTCCTACCTGTACTTTCACATTTGCTTCCTTCGATAATTGAATCAGACTTTTTGCTTCGTCAATAGTATTTGTAATTGGCTTTTCTATAAATACGTGTTTGGAGTTACGGATAGCTTTAGCAGCACATTCGTAATGAGCAATAGTTGGAGTAACAATATCAACAGCATCAACAACCGAAAGCAACTCCTCAATGGTTTCATACCGTTTAACGCCAAGTTCGTTTTCTACTATTACAGCCGCTTCGGGATTAGCATCATAAAACCCTACAAGTTCAAATGCGTTAACTTCTTTTAAAAGTTTAATATGTATTTTCCCTAAATGACCTGCGCCGAGTACTCCTATTTTTATCATCGTATTTTTAAATTTTGCACAAAAATAGTTTTTTCCACAATCTATTCTTCATAAAAACATTTAAATATTACAGTTACTTATGTTAATTTCGTCTCCGAAAAATTAACTATGGTAACAGATACATACAGACATAAAGGACTTCGGAAACGATTAGTGGAGCTTTTAAAAGAAAAAGGAATTAAAAATGCAGATGTGCTAACTGCTATTGGCAATGTGCCTCGCCACGTGTTTTTTGATGAAGCGTTTATTGATAGAGCGTATGAGGATATTGCATTTCCGATAGGGGCAGGGCAAACTATTTCACGACCTCATACTGTTGCTTTTCAAACGGAATTACTAAAACTGAAACGTGATGAGAAGGTGCTGGAAATAGGTACCGGTTGCGGTTATCAAACAATGGTGCTGATAGAAATGGGTGTAAAAGTATATACCATAGAACGCCAAAAAGAGTTGTATGACCGGACACATAAGTTTTTGCCTTCCATCGGATATAACGCCAAATTCGTTTATGGCGATGGTTACAAAGGGCTTCCTATTTATGCTCCGTTCGATAAAATAATAATTACTGCCGGTGCTCCAGTTATTCCAAATGATTTATTGAGCCAGCTTAAAGTGGGCGGTTTAATGGTGATTCCGATAGGTGATAAAGTGCAAACAATGACATTGCTGGAAAAGAAAACTGCAAAACATTTCGAGAAAACAGAGTTTGGTGAGTTTAAATTCGTACCTTTGTTGGAAAGACAGGAATGGGGAGATTGAATTAAAATCTTTTGTTTAGGATTTCCCCTACATTCATTTATTCAAATACAACAATGAAAAATTCTGATATTAATGCTCACCATCCGGATACTGAATCGGATGTGCTTTTGGCACCTGAAGAAGTTGCCATTGCGGGCAAACAAATCATTTTATATAATGATGATTTCAATACGTTCGATCATGTAATTGATTCGTTGATTAAGATATGTAAACACGAGCCGATGCAGGCTGAACAGTGTGCTTACATCGTACATTATCATGGTAAATGTTCTGTAAAAAACGGTTCTTATGATTATTTGGAACCAATGTGTACTGCGCTGCTTGAAAGAGGGTTGAACGCCGAGATAGAATAAAATTCACTTTATGAAAATAGGAATAGTCTGTTATCCAACATTTGGAGGAAGCGGTGTGGTAGCTACCGAATTAGGAACAGCTTTAGCTGCCAAAGGACATCAGGTGCATTTTATTTC
>CAILDT010000384.1 GCA_903833025.1 uncultured Bacteroidota bacterium
AAAATGACAAAACCTACTTTTGATGATATATATATGGAACTGGCAGAAAACCTTGCCAAGCGGTCGCATTGCGTAAAAGCAAAAGTAGGTGCGGTGCTTACAAAAGAAACACGCATTATTTCGGTTGGCTATAACGGACCGCCAGCAGGCACACATAATTGCGATACTGAATTTGGTGAAGTTGGTTGCCCGCGAGATAGCAAAGGTAGTTGCTCGCTTGCATTGCACGCCGAACAGAATGCGATACTGTATGCTTCCAAAAACAATGTTTCTATTCAGGATTGTACCTTATATGTTACCCTTTCGCCGTGCATTGCCTGTGCACGTATTATTTTTACTATCGGTATTAAAAAAGTTTTCTACATAAATTCGTATGCCGATTTCAAAGGTTTGCCTTCCGACGAAGGAGTTGATTTCCTCAAAAAGTTTGGAGTGGAAGTGGTGAGGTATAAAAGAGGTGGTTAAATTACATAACTTAGTAAGTCCGATAATTCTTTATCACTTAGGTTAGCCTTATCTGATTTGTCGTATATAGAAAGTAAATAAACCCTTTTATCATCAACCATAACATTTAATATCAC
Organism: uncultured Bacteroidota bacterium; assembly: GCA_903833025.1. Lineage (GTDB taxonomy): Bacteria > Bacteroidota > Bacteroidia > 2-12-FULL-35-15 > 2-12-FULL-35-15 > 2-12-FULL-35-15. Next base: position 582 of record CAILDT010000384.1, read on the forward strand.
CCGAGCCCCTCCGCGTTTTCCTTTACCTTTACTGCTTATTGCAAAACGAATCTTATAACAATCTTTTCCCATCCCATCGCCTTGCTTTGGGTTTTCTTCAATCTCAGATAATAATTTTAGAAATTCCTTTTTCAAGGAAGGGTACTTTTTTGCAAGTCGTTTCAGTTGCCTGTCGAAAGGAGGAATTGTGAATATTTTATAACTCATTTAGCAAATCCTGAACGGGGCGAGCCTTGGCTTTCCCCTTTTTTACTAAATTTAAATATTCAACTGATTCTTTTATTTCCTTTATCAACTCTGCCTTTTCATAAGTAATTCGCTCCGCTTTAATAAACTTAAAGTTTTTTAGCAATTCGATAACAAATTCTGCTTTGTTGTCTTTTATGTCAAGTAATAATTTCATTGTTTTTAGTGTTTTTATTTTGCGTGTACAAAGATACTTCCTTTTCCTTTATGTATAGTTACAAAAAATTCCACCTTTTCACAAGTACGCAGAATAGTTGGAGAAAGACGTGGATGAAATTTATATTTTAAATATAAAAAGAAATAAAACAAGTGCTACCTTATTAGTAGTACTTTCGTTAAATTTCTTTTCAATAAATAATCCAATGATGATATGTTAGTAAAAACTTACGGTAGTGCAGTGTATGGAATAAACGCCACTACTGTAACGGTTGAAACAAACATTACTCCCGGAATGAATTTCTTTTTGGTTGGCTTGCCCGATAATGCGGTGAAGGAAAGCGAGAAGCGCATTGATGCTGCTTTGCGCAACAATGGTTTTAGAATGCCAGGGCGCAGTATTGTTATTAATATGGCTCCTGCCGATATTCGTAAGGAAGGTTCGGCTTATGATTTAACCATTGCTGTAGGCATTCTGGCGGCATCCGAACAAATAAAAGCAGACAAGGTAAGCGATTATATTATTATGGGCGAACTATCGCTTGATGGCGGTTTGCAACCAATAAAAGGAGTGTTGCCTATAGCAATACAAGCGCGTGAAGAAAAGTTTAAAGGCATCATTCTTCCAAAATTAAATGCCAGAGAGGCAGCAGTAGTAGGCGGCTTGGAAGTATATGGTGTGGATAACATTAAAGAAGTAATTGATTTTTTCAATGGCGATATTACGTTGGAACAAACTATAATTGATACGAAGGAAGATTTCTTTTCTAAAATAAATGATGTAGAGTTTGATTTTGCTGATGTAAAAGGGCAAGAGAATATTAAACGTGCGTTGGAGATAGCAGCAGCAGGCGGACATAATGTTATATTGATTGGTCCGCCGGGAGCAGGAAAAACAATGCTTGCCAAACGATTGCCAACTATTTTGCCACCAATGAATTTGCACGAAGCATTGGAAACAACCAAGATACATAGTGTAGCAGGCAAGATGGGAAAAAACATTGGCTTGGTTTCTACTCGCCCGTTTCGTTCGCCACACCATACTATTAGCGATGTTGCATTGGTTGGTGGTGGCAGTATTCCGCAGCCAGGCGAAATATCGTTGGCTCATAATGGGGTTTTGTTTTTGGATGAGTTGCCAGAATTTAAACGTACCGTATTGGAAGTAATGCGCCAACCGCTGGAGGATAGAGTGGTTACTGTTTCGCGTGCTAAGTTTTCGGTGGAGTACCCTGCAAGCTTTATGTTGGTGGCTTCTATGAACCCTTGCCCTTGCGGATATTATAATCATCCTGAAAAAAATTGTGTGTGTGCTCCAGGTATTGTTCAGAAATATTTGAATAAAATATCTGGTCCTTTGCTCGACAGGATTGATATTCACGTAGAAGTAACCCCCGTTTCGTATAACGAATTATCTACCGAGCGTACTTCAGAAAAAAGTATTGTGGTACGCGAAAGGGTAATAAAAGCAAGGGAAATACAAGAGAAAAGATATTTGGATAAAGAAGGAGTACATTGTAATGCACAAATAAGTTCGAAACAATTGCGCGAAGTTTGTAAGATAGATGAAGCAGGCAATCAGTTATTAAAAACAGCTATGGAACGCCTCGGTTTATCGGCAAGGGCGTATGATAGAATATTGAAAGTGGCACGTACTATTGCCGATTTGGAAGCTAGTGAACGCATTGAAACCAACCATTTGGCAGAAGCAATACAATATAGAAGTTTAGATAGAGAAGGATGGGCGGGGTAAAAGTTATGTCCTTCGACAAGCTCAGGATGACAAATTATGAGTTATGAATTATGAATTTCGGCAGTATATTTGTAGTGCCAAATGCAACTTTAAAAACCTAATATAATGAAACAACTATTTTTTTTACTAATTGCAATTAACTTAATGGCTTGCAACGGAAACAGCCAGAATAACCAAACAACTAAACCTACAACTAAAATGGACAACAACAACAAAGTGGTGAAAACCGATGAAGAATGGAAAAAAATATTGAGCCCGCAACAATATGAAGTATTGCGCGAAAAAGGAACAGAACGCCCTTTTACAGGCAAGTATTATTTGAGTACCGAAAAAGGAATATATGTGTGCGCTGCTTGTGGTGCAGAATTATTTAGGAGTGATAAAAAGTTTGATGCCGGATGTGGCTGGCCCAGCTTTTCGGAAGTGTTAGATTCGTCAAAAGTAGTTTATACAAAAGATAATACCCTTGGTATGTCTCGCACCGAAATTACGTGCGCACGCTGTGGCGGACATCTTGGGCACGTGTTTGACGACGGACCTGCGCCAACACATTTGCGCTACTGCATCAATTCTGTTTCTATCGAGTTGCAACCTAAGAAATAGTTAAGTGGGGCGGAACGCTACGTCTAATACTGATTGCATAAATCTTGTTATCGGTTAGTGCCTTTTTTCTTCAGCGTGTTGTGCGTTTCGGTCTATTCGGTTAAAATGTTTTCTGTTATAAACTTGTCTGCGAATGTTTTTATTTCTTCACGCACTTGTCTAAACGCTTTCATAATTTCTTCTTCTGTGCCCGTTGTTTTTGATGGGTCGGTAAAGTTCTGATGAGTTCTTTTCGCTGTGGTCGGGAAGAATGGACAGTTTTCTTTGGCGTTGTCGCACACAGTTATTACATAGTCAAAGTGAATGCGCAAGTATTCGTCAATGTTGTTTGATGTATGTTTTGAAATGTCAATGCCGTCTTCTTTCATTATGGCAATTGCTTTTGGGTTTACTCCGTGCGTTTCT
>CAILDT010000385.1 GCA_903833025.1 uncultured Bacteroidota bacterium
ATAAAGGAAACAAGCAAGTTGGATGAGGACAGTTGGCTGAAATTACAAATTAGTTTTTTGGAAACTCACCATTATTATACCGCTTCGGCAATAGGTATGCGGAAGCAAAAAAAGGAGGATAAACTGCACGCCCTCAAGAAAAAGTTGGCTGGATTTGGAAATAAATAAATCTAAGAATTATTTATGGAAGAAGCCAAACACGACGAATCGAAATTAAAATTTCAATTAGAACGACTTATTTTTTTTTCTGATGGTGTTTTTGCAATCGCAATAACGCTGTTGGTTATTGATATTAAAGTGCCTGAAGTAGAGGATTTTACTGACCATAATTTACTTCAAAATTTATCGCATACCGTTTTTAAATTCATCGGTTTTATTATCAGTTTTGGTATCATTGGGCATTATTGGTCGGTGCATCATCGCATATTTGGTTACGTAACCAAATACACTACTACTTTGTTTTGGATAAATCTTATTTATTTGTTGTCGGTAGTTATACTTCCTTTTAGTTCTGGACTGATGGGCGATTATAGTTCGCATATGGAAATGAGGGTGCCCTACTCTATTTATGTATTAAATATGTGTTTCACTGGTTTTGCAAATTGTTTAATTTGGATTTATGTTTCCAATCCAAAACGAGAAATGCTGACGAGAAAAATTTCTAAATCACGAATAAAATTAGGGCTTTACCGAAGTCTAATAATTCCTTTGGTATTTTTTATTTCACTTATCATTTCTTTTTTCCTGCCAATAACAGCACGTTTTGTACCTGCATTAATTCCTTTTGTATTGCACTGGGGAATGAAAGGGTTGGAAAAAGCAGCAAACGCGCAGGAAGCTCCAATTGATGAAGCGTAAGTAGTACCCACCAAAATGCGAATAGATATTATTACCGTTTTACCTCAATTGTTAGAAAGTCCGTTTCAGCATAGTATTTTAAAACGAGCTATTGATAAAGGTTTGGTGGAAGTTAATTTGATTAACCTTCGGGATTATTCTACCCAAAAACAAAAATCGGTTGACGATTATGCTTTTGGCGGAGGAGCAGGAATGGTAATGAGTATAGAACCAATAGCCAATTGTATAAATTCTTTAAAAGCACAAAGAACGTATGATGAAATAATTTATACGAGCCCTGATGGGGAAGTTTTAAATCAAAAAATGAGTAATCATCTTTCCACATTAAAAAATATAATAATTCTTTGCGGGCATTATAAAGGAGTGGACCAACGTGTGCGTGACCATTTTATTACAAAAGAAATTTCTATAGGCGATTACGTGCTTTCTGGAGGGGAATTGGCTGCCGCATTAATTAGTGATAGTTTAATAAGGCTTATTCCTGGTGCAATATCAGATGAAACCTCCGCCCTTTCCGATTCGTTTCAAGATGGGTTATTGGCTCCCCCAGTTTATACTCGCCCGGCAGATTATAATGGATTGAAAGTACCAGATATATTACTTTCCGGTCATACAGCAAACATCGAAAACTGGCGACACGAACAAAGTTTGGAGCGCACCAAGCAAAGAAGACCCGATTTGCTGGATTAAATTTCTGATTCAGATTTCATTTTCCACTCTTCCGTTAATACACCTTCAATAGTTTCTGAGTGTTTGCTTTTTCTAGGTTCTCTTGGAATTTCAGGTTTGTTATCTTCAGAAATAGTGCCTTTATTTAAAGACGCAATAGAATCGTCCCATGCTTTTTTTCTTTTAAAAAAATCGAAACCGTATGGTAAAGGTTCTTCAGGAGAAGGAGGAGGATAAGGGGAAGTCATCATTCCCATTGTAATACCAATTGAAACAAAAGAATCTAAATTGATAATTTCAGTTTCGATTCCAACTTGCTTCCATTTCAAATTTAAACTATCGCCATTAATATTTAAAGAATCACTTTCGGCTATAGTAATACTATCCGTTTGGGAAGAATCAGGCACAACAGTTAATTTTAACGAATCGTTTTGTGCAAACTTAATAGTATCGTTTTGTGCAACAGATTTATTAATGAAAGTTTTTGAAGATAAAAGAAGAGAAATTAAATACTGGAAAAAACGTTTTTGAGAGGAAAATTGGAGCTCTCGTTTAATAATATAGGTATGCTCCAATTGAGTATTTTTAAATCTTCCACATAGATTAGTGGGGTTGCTGCTCTTCAAATAGGAAGTAATTTCTCTTTCCGACATTGTTGTAAAATCAATTACTTTTTTACAACAAGCATCGCAAAACCTTCCTTTTTCGGCTATCTGCATACTCTCCCAACTTTCGGAACAGGGCTGCTTTATTTGTATTTTTATTTTCTTATTAAAAAACATTCCCTGTAATTAGCAAACATTATTCCAAACAATTTTTAAACTTTTGTTGCTAATTCAATAAATAATACGATATTTGCACTCCAAAATTTAAAAAAAGTAAATAATTAATACAAAAAAAGATGTCAAGAGTTTGTGAAATAACAGGAAAAAAAGCAATTGTAGGAAACAAAGTTTCTCACTCTAATACTAAAACCAAGCGTAAATTCAATGTAAATTTGAAGGTAAAAAAATTCTTTTTGCCAGAAGAAA
>CAILDT010000386.1 GCA_903833025.1 uncultured Bacteroidota bacterium
ATCCTTGATTTAACCACCGAGCCATCGCGTTTTACCAACGAAACAGGCATATTTTCTTTAATCTCCCCTCTCAACACACGCCCCACAGCTATACGACCAACGAAAGAAGAATAATCTAAAGAAGTAATCTGCATTTGCAAAGTACCTTCCACACGTGGCGATTCAGGGAAAAAATCAACAATAGTATCTAATAAATAGGTAATATCTGATGTCGGGTTTTTCCAATCTGGACCCATCCATCCTTGTTTGGACGAACCATAAACTGTTTTAAAATCGAGTTGCTCTTCTGTAGCATCAAGGTTAAAAAACAAATCAAACACTTGGTCGTGCACTTCATCAGGGCGACAGTTTGGTTTATCTACTTTATTAATAACCAACACTACTCTTTTGCCTTGAGCCAATGCTTTTTGAGTAACGAAACGAGTTTGAGGCATTGCACCTTCAAACGCATCTACCAACAAAACAACGCCGTCAGCCATATTTAATACTCTTTCCACCTCACCACCAAAGTCGGCGTGACCGGGAGTATCAATAATGTTAATTTTAGTTCCTTTATATCTAACAGAAACATTTTTTGCAAGGATGGTAATACCACGTTCGCGCTCCAAATCGTTGTTATCAAGGATTAACTCTCCTGATTCCTGATTTTCGCGGAAAAGCTTTCCTGTGTGTAATATTTTATCAACAAGGGTAGTTTTACCGTGGTCAACGTGGGCAATAATGGCAATGTTTCTGATGTTTTTCATTTTACGAATTACGAATTTTTACGAATTTACAAATCTTTCTCCTTATGTTTTTCTTAAAAGGGGTGCAAAAGTACTCTTTTTATCGACATGGTGTATGAAGGGTGTGTTAATAAACCCTATTTTTGTCCTATATATAAGGAGTGAAATTATGGAAACAAAAAAGATATGGTTCGGAAATCCAACAATTGCAGAGTTGGAATGGATGATGCCCAACACACTTGGCGAATCGCTAGGAATAAAAGTTACGGAGATAGGCGATGATTATATAAAAGGTACTATGCCTGTGGATGAGCGTACCAAACAACCATTTGGGCTATTACACGGCGGGGCTTCGGTGGCGTTGGCAGAAACATTAGGCAGTATTGGGTCGTATCTGATGGTAAACCCTGAATTATTTATAGGAGTGGGGCTCGAAATAAATGCCAACCACATAAAAGCGGTGATGGGAGGAACAGTTACTGGGATTTGCAAACCGATACATACCAAAGGAATGAATCATATTTGGGAGATTAAAATTTATAACGAAGCAGGAGATTTGACCTGTATTAGTCGGTTTACTTGTGTAGTTATCTCTAAAGCAAAATTTGAGAGTAAGAAATGATTTACCTCACCCCCAAGCCCCTCTCCTTGAAAAAGGAGAGGGGTGCCAAGGTGTGACGTTAATTTCCAAAAGAGTTTTCTTATTAAAACCAAACTGTTTTTTCAAAGCCAATATAAATACCGTCTTCGCGTATTTCTAAAGGATATGTTCGGGCAGCATCGCCACCACCACTAGTGGCTCTCCCTGTTTTTAAATCAAATGAATAACGATGAACGGGGCAAACTATACTTCCTTCTGCGGTACAAAAACCATTACCAAGCGAAGCACCATTGTGTGGGCATTTATCCCGCATCGCAAAATAACCTTCTTTAGTATGAGCAATGCAAACTTTTTTATTGTTAACAGAAATAGTATTTACTTTTCCTTCCGCCACATAAGCATTGGCAGCTATTGATGATTCGAAAAGCTTGTACCATTCTATTTTCTTTTTGAAAAACATTTTTTAGGAGTTACCCCCTCTCCTTTGGAGAGGGGATGAAGGGGTGAGGCAAATTATTTTGCAAGAAAAGAATTAATATTCTTTTCTACTCTTTCCAACACATTACTAACGTCTGCTTTTACAAACTTTTCGCCAACAATGTTTTCATACAATTCAA
>CAILDT010000387.1 GCA_903833025.1 uncultured Bacteroidota bacterium
ATTCGGAATGTCAGATAGAATTTTATAAAAACCCATTGGAACGAGGGGAAAGTAGGGTGATAAATGCGGTGCTTTTTGCGCCTCACGGGTTTGGTGAGTTTTTGAAACAAGGAAGTTTGTTAACTTTGCGCAATGGTATAAATATTGAAGCGAAGGCAACGGTTTTGGAAATTACGGGGTATTAAAAGAAAATTATAAATGATGAATTATAAATTAAGAATTGTTGCCTTTGCGAATCTTGCGTCTTTGCGAGCCATTTTATTCTTATTTGCATTTATGCTGATACATAATAATACAATAGCGCAACCGAGCACGGATGAGCAGTTGGCAGAGCAGTATTATCAGAATAAAGAGTTCGATAAGGCGTTGGATTATTATGAGAGGTTGTATAATAAGGTTTCGCCACAGCAATTTTTTGCTCCTTATTTGAATTGTTTGGTGGAGACAAAAGATTTTAAAAAGGCAGAGAAAATTGTGAAGAAACAAATGAAACAGTTTCCGGATAATTTGAGTTTTAATGTTGATTTAGGAACTGTTTATACGCGTTCGGAACAACCCGATAAAGCGAAAACTACGTGGGAACAGGCGATAAAATTGGTTAAGATGGATGACCAGGTTTTTACGGTTGCTAATGCTTTTATGGCGATTCATCAATATGATTATGCGATAATTACTTATTTGAAGGGGAGGAAAATTTCGCAAAATAATTATCCGTTTAACTTTGAGTTGGCAAATGTTTACAGGGAGAAGGGTGATAAAGTGGCAATGATTAGTGAGTATTTGGACGCTTTGGAAATAAGTGATTCGTATATTCAGACGGTTCAGAATGCTTTGCAAACAAGCTTTGCAAGTGATGCTGACCAGAAGCAAAATGATTTGTTGAAAACAGAATTGCTGAAACGTATTCAGAAAAGCCCTGATAAAACAATACTTTCGGAGTTTTTAATCTGGATTCAGATTCAGCAGAAGGATTGGGAGGGTGCGTTTATACAGGGTAAAGCGTTAGATAAAAGGAAAAAAGAAGAAGGAGGGAGGATAGTTGCGCTGGCGCAATTGTTTGCTCAAAGCGAAAGTTATGATATGGCTATTAAAGCTTATCAGTATGTGATTGCGAAGGGGAAGGAAGGAACTTATTATTTTAATTCGAGGATGGAATTGTTGAATGTTTCGTATCAAAAAGTAGTTTCAACTGGAAATTATACACCAACTGATTTAACAGAATTGGAAAAGAATTTTAACATTACTATTGATGAATTGGGCAAATCGGCTGGTACAGAACCGATATTAAAAAACCTTGCGCATCTTGAAGCGTTTTATTTAAACAAGCCAACAGAGGCGATGGATTTACTGGAAGAAACTATTGCATTGCCGCAACTTCCGCTAAAAGCACAAGCGGAATGTAAACTTGAATTAGGTGATATTTTACTAATGACTGGCGACCCTTGGGAGGCATCGTTAAGATATTCGCAGGTGGAGAAATCATTTAAGCACGATGAAATTGGAGAGGAGGCGAAATTTAGGAATGCAAAGATTTCTTATTATATGGGAGATTTTAAATGGGCGCAGGCACAACTGGATGTTTTAAAAGGTGGTACTCAAAAATTGATTGCAAATGATGCGATGGATTTATCGTTATTGATTAGTGATGCATTGGCGATTGATACAAATGAAGCACCATTACAGCTGTTTGCTTTTGCTGATTTATTTATGTTTCAGAATAAAGATGATAAGGCAATTATGCTTTTGGATTCGTTAAATAAAACATACCCTAACCACGCTTTGGCGGATGATATACTTTACAAGAAAGCACAGATAGCTCTTAAACACGCGGATTATACTAAAGCAGCTGCCTACTACGATACGATAGTAAAAAAATATGGGGATGATATTTTGGGAGATGATGCGTTATTTAAGTTGGCGGAGATAACCGAAAATCAATTTAAAAATTTGGATAAAGCAAAAGAAATGTATCAGCAGTTGTTGGAAAAATATCCGGCAAGTATGTATGTAACGGAGGCACGCAAACGTTTCAGAAAGCTGAGAGGGGATTTGGTTAATTAATAATTTAGAGAAATGATAATTTATAATGTAACAATAAACATCGAAAATGATGTGCGAGAAGAATGGCTGAACTGGATGAAAACGGTTCATATTCCTGATGTGATGCAAACAGGATATTTTCTTGAAAACAAAATTTGTAAGTTACTTGTGGAGGAGGAACAGGGAACAACGTACTCAATTCAGTACACGGCAGCTAATTTGAAAGACCTTGAAGAATACCAACAGTTGCACGCCCCTCGCTTGCAAAAAGATGTTGCAGAAAAATATGCGAATAAATTTGTTGCCTTTAGAAGTGTGTTGGAAGTAGTATAAAAGTATCTCGCAAAGAGCGCAAAGAAATAATTAAACAAAAATTCGCTTTGCGCTCTTTGCGTCTTTGCGAGACATTAATATTTATCTATGGACAAAGAAGTAAAGGCAAAAAAACATTTAGGGCAGCATTTTTTAAAAGATGAAACAATTGCGCTTGATATTGTTAAAAGTTTAAAGCATACACACCTTTATAATAAAGTATTGGAAGTTGGTCCGGGGATGGGTGTACTCACCAAATATTTAATTACCGAAACTAAATTTGAAACACATATAATAGATATTGATTGGGATTCGATTGCTTATTTGAAAAAGAATTTTCCTGTGTTGGAAGGAAAAATTATAGAAGGAGATTTTCTACAACTTGATTTTAATAATTTATTCATTAATGAGCCGTTTGCTGTAATTGGTAATTTCCCTTACAACATTTCCACAGAAATTTTATTTAAAGTATTAGACCATAAAAACCAGGTGCCAGAAGTAGTAGGAATGTTCCAGAAAGAAGTGGCTGAACGTATTGCAAGTAAACCTAGAAATAAAACCTATGGAATTACAAGTGTGTTGTTACAGGCATTTTATGATATTGAATATTTATTTACTGTTAACGAAACTGTATTTGTTCCTCCTCCGAGAGTAAAATCGGCAGTGATAAGATTGACGAGAAATAATGTACAGCAGTTAGATTGTAATGAGAAATTATTTAAGCAAGTAGTTAAAGCAGGTTTTAATCAGCGGAGAAAAACATTGAGAAATTCTATAAAAGCATTTAAACTAAAGCCAGAATTTTTAAATAATAAATATCTCACTCAGCGGGCAGAAGAATTATCGGTAGCGGATTTTGTGGCGTTGACAAATATGGTGGAGGTTTAAAATAAAAGAGAAAGCCCCCGAATTATCGGGGGCTTTCTCTTTTAACAAACTAAATATTCTTATTTCTTTTTATTATTTGAAGCCTTCAAGGAGTCTTTCAATTGTTGTTCTCTCCATTTTTTAATACTGTCGGAATTTAAAAATTTATTCCAGCCAATTGGTTTATCTGAATTGGTTACAGCTGCTTTTTTGGTTTCTTCTTTTTCTTTTGTTTCGCCAATAATTCCTTTTGTAGAATCGAGCATATCACCAAAAACAGGAGTGTTTCCCATTATTAATATTTTAGGTTTTACAGTTGATTTGTTGTCCGTTGCTGTTGTTTCTGTTTTATTAGATGTTGTTGCAACTTTGTTTTCTGTTTTATTAATTGCTTCGGTTGCGGGTTTTGCAATAGTGATATCAGCTTCTGTTTTAGGAACAATAGGGTCAGAAACGGGAGTGCTAACTTTATTTTCTGTTTTAACTTCAGTAGTTGGCATAGTTTGTTCAACAGGTTTTGTTTGGTTTAATTTGGTATAAACCAAAAACACACCGCTTAAAACAGCTAAGCCAATAAATGCAAAAAACACAGAAGACCAATTTGATTTGGCAACTTTAGGAGTGGCATTCAGCATACTTTCCATACGGCTCCAATCAGCAGATTGGTTAGATGCTTCATAATTTCTCAATGAATCTTTTATTTTTTCGTCAAGCTTGTTGTTTTGTAAAGGTGTCATCGTTTTTCTTTATTAAATGTATTAAATTTTTTCTTAAATTAAATTTTGCTTTTGATAAGTTCGATTTTGATGTTCCTTCACTTATTTCCAACATTTCAGCTATTTCCTTGTGCGAATAATCTTCTATCACATAAAGATTAAAAACAGTGCGATATGCTGGAGTTAGTTTTTTAACAGCTTTCAGTATTTCTTCTGGTTCAATGTTAATTGCTAATTCATCATCAGTAACTTCATCCGCAATATCTATCGTTTTATCATCAGCATACACGGTACTCACAATCATATAATTACTTTTGTTTTTCCGTAAATTATCAATGGCGGTGTTCACCATTATTTTTCGTATCCAACCTTCAAAAGAACCAGTACCGTTAAAGTTTTTAAGGTTTAAATAAACTTTTAAAAAACCTTCGTGTAATACATCCTGCGCCTCACTATCGTCCTTGGCATACCTTAAACAAACCCCAAGCATTTTACTATAATAAAAATCGTAGAGCAGTTTCTGGCTCACGCGATCATTCTTTAAACAACCTTTAATAACCTCGGGTTCATTCATTATGCAGCATTTATTCAGCTACAAACATCCTTTTTTCGAGCTTATTATAAAGACGAGAATTATTAGGATGGTTGCCTTTTCATTTTATTTCATCGCTAAAGTAGCATAAATGTTTCAATTAGGGCAAATTTAGGTAATAAAAAAACCACTCTTATAATATAGGAGTGGTTTTTTTATTGAAAAAATGGGATTATTTAGGAAGTAAAATACTTCTCTTTCAAAAATTCTTCGAAATCGTACATATTTGCCATTACCTGAAGTTCGCGGTAACGCATATGAAAACTCATATCATCAGCTTGGTTATTTAACTCATCCAATCTAAAACGATCGAAATTTACAAGTGCCTGCTTCTCTTTAATTGTGAGCGGCTCATTGTTAAACTCCATTTCTCTCAAGTCGTTAATGCTTGGAGCTCCGCCTATTTCTGTTTTGGCGTGATATTTTGTTAAGAGTTCGATTTTATTTTTCATTTGGTTTTTTGTTTGGACAAAACTAATGCTTTAGTCATTTTAATATTGAATGATGTTCCTTTTATTATCAACAGAAAATTGTTGAAATATACTTTTGTGAAAACAGGCAACCATTTTGAGAGTAAGTTTTTTACTCAATAAAAAACTAATAAAAATAAACTCCCGCGTTAATCCTATTTAATACATTTGCAAAAAAAATCAAATCAGAAATATGCAATTACTTTCTCCACAAAATTTTAAAGATTACGAATTGATTGATGTAGGAGGTTTCGAGAAGCTGGAACGTTTCGGACAATATATTACTATTCGCCCCGAACCGCAGGCTGTTTGGGATAAAACACTTACGAATGCAGAGTGGGAGAAACAGGCACACGTTAAATTTATTCCAAAATCAAGTTCGTCGGGAGAATGGAAAAAGATAAAGGCAATGCCTGACAGATGGCAAATAGAATATAAAACCCAAAGTCAAACACTAAACTTTAAACTCTCTTTAACATCATTTAAGCACGTTGGTATTTTTCCTGAACAGGCAAGTAATTGGGATTATATTTTTGAAAGCATAAAAGAAATGCAAACATCGACCCCAAAAGTGCTTAATTTATTTGCTTATACAGGTGGAGCATCTTTGGCGGCAAAGGCAGCAGGTGCTGATGTAACACACGTTGATTCGATAAAACAGGTAGTGTCGTGGAGTAAGGAAAATATGGAGTTGAGTAATTTATCGAACATTAGATGGGTGGTGGAAGATGCGCTCAAGTTTGTGAAACGAGAAGAAAAACGTGGCAACAAATACAATGGTATTATTTTAGACCCTCCTGCTTTCGGACACGGACCAAATGGCGAAAAGTGGAAACTGGAAGACAATATTAACGAAATGATGAAATCGGTTTTGAATTTATTAGATGAGAAAGAACATTTTTTAATTCTTAATGCTTACTCTCTGGGATTCTCTTCCTTAATAATTGAAAATTTACTTCAAACAAAAAACAAAGAAAATCTTTCCGTGGGGGAATTATTTCTGCAAGCTACTGAAGGAGCGAAACTGCCATTAGGTGTTTTCGGGCGATTGAAAAACTTTTAGGAATATTAATTCCCTTTCCGCTAACTTTGTTTTTCTTTCTTTTTTCCAAACAAAAGAATTTGCATTATTAAAAGAATAATAAATAATGCAATAGACAATAAGTAACCTATATACCCTACTGAATATTCATTTGGATTATCGGGAAGATAGAGAATAAATAATTTAATAAATTTTATTATTGCTGGCGCGCAACTGAAAATAGCTACAATAAAAAACATAATCCACATTCCGAGTTTTTCTCTCGTTGTAAATGCCTCCATCGAATCTTCCACCCAATAGGCAATTCGCATTGGCATCAATCCTAAAACTATCATAGCAAATAACATCGGGAACATTCCAAAAGCAGCTTCAATTGCCGATTCATTCACTTTTATTGATGTATGGAGCATATCTATTCCTGTATCGTTAATATATTTCCAGAAAGCAGTGAATAGCATTAATGTATAAATCTGAAGTACAATGTCGGCAATCATTTCCAGCCGAAAATACTTTGGAGAAGTGGCAAGTATTGCATTTGCTTTGTCCCAGTCTTCTTCATCTTTTAAGTCATCC
>CAILDT010000388.1 GCA_903833025.1 uncultured Bacteroidota bacterium
AAAGTAGAAAATGGTGATTTACAAATCATAAATTGAAAAAGAACGGAAGAAATAAAAAGCGAGATTTAAGTGCACTTGGTTTAACTATCATTATTTTAATATTGTTAAACTTTGTGGGTTCGTTTGTGTTTCATCGTTTCGATTTAACAAGTGAAAAACGTTATACACTTTCTGATGCTACAAAAAAACTATTAAGTAAACTGAACGACCAAGTATATGTAAAAGTATATCTAGAAGGTGAGTTCCCTGCGGGTTTCAAGTTGTTGAGAAATGAAACAAAAGAAATGCTGGATGAGTTCCGCAGATATTCTAATGATAATGTAGAGTACGAATTTATTAATCCTTCTGCTAACCCTGATAAACAGCAACAGATAGAAGTGTTCAAACAGTTGAAGAAAAAAGGACTGCACGGACAACGAATTGAAGATACGGATGAAACTAAAAAGACGGTGCAAACAGTTTGGCCCGGTGCTATTGTAAGTTATAAAGGACACGAAATGGCGTGGAACTTATTAAAAACACAAACAGGTAAATCGGCAGAAAGTCAATTGAACTCTTCTATACAAGGATTAGAATATGAGTTTGCAAGTTGCATCCGCAATTTAAGTGTGCTGATGAAACCTGATATTGCCTTTATTGAAGGGCAGGACGAGTTGGATACATTAGCTGTAAAAGATATTACTACTGCACTCGAAGAATTTTATGTAGTTAAACGTGTTGCTATTAATGAGCATTTGGATGCCCTCAAAGATTTAAAAGCAATTATTATTGCGAAGCCCGATTCTTCTTTTTCTGAAAAAGATAAATTTATTATTGACCAGTATATAATGAAAGGCGGAAAAGTGTTATGGGCTATCGACCCGTTATATACCAGTATTGATAGTATTAAAAAGAATCAACAGACAATGGCTGTGCCGTATGATTTGAATTTGGATGATTTATTATTTAAGTATGGTGTGCGGATAAATCAAAACTTGGTGCTGGATGTGCAGTGTGGTGCATTGCCTATTAATAAAGCGATGCGTGGCGACGCACCTAATATTGTGCCTGCACCTTGGATATTTTTTCCGCTTGCTGCGCCTTCGGATGCTCATCCGATAACTAAGAATTTAGATGTTGTAAAAATGGAGTATGCCGGAAGCATTGACACTGTTGGTGCAAAAGGAATTAAAAAAACTATTCTGCTTCAATCCTCTAAATATTCGAAAACAATTATGGCTCCTGTGCGTGTTGATTTGAACTATCTTGGCGGACAGCCAGACGAAACAAAATTTCAAGATTCGTATCGACCATTAGCTGTGTTGCTCGAAGGCAAGTTTAAATCTATATTCGAAAACCGCCCGTTTCTACCTAATCAACAGATGGATGAAGAGTTTAAAAAACAAATTGGTTTTCAAACTTCTGGTGTAGATACTAAAATGATTGTGATTTCGGATGGCGATATTATTAAAAATGATTTACTCCCTGGTTCCGGGAAACCATTGCCGCTTGGTATGGATAGGTTCGGGCAAACGTATGGCAACAAAAACTTTATTATGAATTGTATAAATTATTTATGTGATGATTCGGGTTTGATTAGTGTTCGCTCCCGCGAATTAACTTTACGCTTGCTTGATAAAAAGAAAGTGAAAAACGAACGATTGAAATGGGAATTGATAAACACATTTGTTCCTCTTTTATTAATTATTCTGTTTGGATTAATTCAGAATTGGAGAAGGAAAAGGAAGTATGCTAATTAGTTTATTGGGTTCACTAGTTTATTAGTTCATTAGTCAATGCTTGTCATTCTGA
>CAILDT010000389.1 GCA_903833025.1 uncultured Bacteroidota bacterium
TTCTAAAATTAATACAGGAGCTAAATACGATTCGGAAGCATTTAAAAAATCAGTTGGTTTGAATGGCGTGGGAACAAAGGCTGTGAATGCGTTGTCGTCTTATTTCAAAGTTCAAAGTTTTAGAGATGACCAAACAAAAGAAGCGGAGTTTTGTAGAGGCAATATTACCAAAGAAACTAAAATTGCGCCGTCCGACCAACGCAAAGGTACGCTTGTAACGTTTATTCCTGATGAAGAAATTTTTGGAAACTACCATTTCATCAATGAGTATGTGGAGAAAATGTTGTGGAATTATGCCTATCTCAACACAGGTTTAACCATAAATTACAACGGGCAAAAATTCCATTCTGAAAATGGATTGCTTGATTTATTAACGCAAAACATTACGGGTTCTATTCTTTATCCAACCATCCATTTGAATGGCTACGACATAGAAGTAGCGCTTACACATAGCAATGCACAATATGGCGAGGAATATTATTCGTTTGTAAACGGACAACATACCACGCAGGGAGGTACACATCAAGGGGCTTTCCGCGAAGCGATAGTAAAAACAATAAGAGAATTTTTCAAGAAAGATTTTGAAGCAGTAGATGTAAGAACATCTATAATAGCTGCTATCAGCATAAAAGTGCAGGAACCTGTTTTTGAATCGCAAACAAAAACTAAATTAGGTTCGCAGGAAGTTGCTCCCAAAGGACCTTCTGTAAAAGCATTTGTGGGTGATTTTTTGAAACAGGAGTTGGATAATTTTCTTCATAAAAATCCTGAGGTAGCACAAGCTATACTTTACAAAATACAACAGAGTGAGCGCGAACGTAAGGATTTGCAGGGCATTCAGAAGTTGGCAAGAGAGCGTGCAAAAAAATCTAATCTTCATAATAAAAAATTGCGCGATTGCAGAATTCATCTTACATCAAACGATGAACGCAAATTAGAAACTACTTTATTTATTTGTGAGGGAGATTCGGCAAGTGGTTCTATCACCAAAACCCGCGATGTAAACGTGCAGGCAGTGTTTAGTTTAAAAGGAAAACCATTAAATGCTTTTGGTTTGACAAAAAAAATTGTGTATGAAAATGAAGAATTTAATTTACTGCAAGCAGCTTTAAATATTGAAGATGGAATTGAGAATCTTCGTTACAATAATATTGTAGTAGCTACCGATGCTGATGTGGACGGGATGCACATACGTTTGTTGTTGATGACTTTCTTCTTGCAATTTTTTCCTGACTTGGTAAAAAACGGACACGTTTATATTTTACAAACTCCTTTGTTTAGAGTAAGAAATAAAAAAGAAACTATTTATTGTTACAGCGAAGAAGAGCGTAGAGCAGCAATTATTAAATTAGGTACTAAGCCCGAAATTACACGATTTAAAGGATTAGGAGAGATTTCTCCAGATGAGTTTAAATTGTTTATTGGAAAAGACATTCGCAAAGACCCTGTTATTATTGGAAAAGATAGAACGATAGTAGATTTGCTTTCTTACTATATGGGTAAAAACACACCCGAAAGACAAGACTTTATTATTGATAATTTAGTTGTGGAGAAAGATGTGGTTGTTGAGTAAAAAATAAAATGTTTTATTAAGATGAACGAAAACGAAAATATAAACGAAGAAATAACTGGTGGTGGTGATGAATTACATAATGTAATTCACGTTTCGGGGATGTATCAAAATTGGTTTTTAGATTATGCTTCCTATGTTATTTTGGAGCGCGCTGTGCCTTATGTGGAAGATGGATTAAAACCGGTGCAACGCCGTATCTTACACTCAATGCACGATTTAGATGATGGACGATATAATAAAGTGGCAAACATTATCGGGCATACAATGAAATATCATCCGCACGGAGATATGAGTATTGGCGATGCGTTGGTGGCTTTAGGACAAAAAGATTTATTGATAGATACACAAGGAAATTGGGGAAATATATTAACTGGTGATAGAGCAGCAGCTCCGCGTTATATCGAAGCGCGTTTATCGAAATTCGCGCTGGAGGTGGTTTTCAACGATAAAACTACGAAGTGGTTAACCAGTTATGATGGCAGAAATAAAGAACCTGAAACATTGCCTGTTAAGTTTCCGTTGTTGTTAGCACAAGGTGTAGAGGGTATTGCCGTTGGCTTAGCTTGTAAAATGTTGCCGCATAATTTTAATGAATTATGCGATGCTTCTGTAGCGGTGCTTCGTGGAAAGAAAACAGATATAATGCCTGATTTTAATACATCAGGTATGGCTGACTTTAGCAATTACAATGATGGTTTGAGAGGTGGTAAGGTAAGAGTGAGAGCAAAAATTTCTCAACTGGATAAAAAAACATTAGTTATAAATGAGATTCCGTTTGGCACTACTACCGGCTCTTTGATAGATACTATAGTAGCTGCGAATGATAAAGGGAAAATAAAAATAAGAAAAGTAGAAGACAATACTTCCGAAAATGTGGAGATTGTAATTCATCTGGTACCTGGCATTTCACCTGATAAGACAATAGATGCGTTGTATGCGTTTACTGATTGTGAAGTTTCTATTTCTCCGAATGCTTGTATTATTGAGAATGATAAACCGAAGTTTATTGGCGTAAACGAAATATTAAAACTTTCCACTCACGCGACATTAGAATTATTAAAACGTGAACTGGAAATTGAAAAAGGTGAACTACAGGAATCATATATGTTTGCTTCGCTGGAGAAGATTTTTATTAAAGATGAAATGTACATTGATTTTAAAAATTATGCTGATAAAGAAATGTTGTTTGGTTATCTGGATGGACGTTTCGCTAAATACAAAAAACAATTTATCAGAGAAATTACAAATGAGGATTATGAGAAGTTGACACAAATTCCAATGATACGTATCACCCGATTTGATTCATTTAAAGCGGATGAGAAGATGAAAGCATTAGATGCACGTATCAAAGAAACAGATAATAATTTAGCCAACCTTGTTGAATTTGCAATTGAGTATTTTAAAAATTTAAAGAAGAAATATGGTGTTGGCAAAGAACGCAAAACAGAAATTAAATCGTTTGAAACTATTGTAGCTACAAGTGTTGTAGTAGCTAACGAAAAATTATATGTAAACCGCGAAGATGGTTTTGCTGGATATGGTTTGAAAAAAGATGAGTTTATTTCGGAGTGTTCGGATATTGACGACATTATTGTATTCCGCAAGGATGGAACGATGCAGATATCTAAAGTAACAGACAAAGCATTTGTAGGAAAAGATTTAATTCACATTGCCGTGTTTAAGAAAAACGATGAACGTACTGTATATAATATGATTTATCGTGATGGAAAAAATGGTAGTGTGTTTATAAAACGTTTCCCTGTTACAGGAGTTACCAGAGATAAATCATACTCATTAACTAAAGGAACTAAAGATTCGGAAGTGCTTTATTTTACAGCTAATCCAAATGGAGAGTCGGAAATTGTTGAAGTGCTGTTGAAACCAATGGCGGGTTTGCGTAAAGTACAATGGGAACTTAACTTTGCTGATTTGGCAATAAAAGGGCGTAACTCAATTGGCAACACAGTTACTAAATATGCAGTTCGAAAAATAATTTTAAAATCAAAAGGTGTTTCTACACTTGGTGCAATTGATATTTATTTTGATGATACAGTACAACGGTTAAACACCGACAAACGTGGCATGTTCCTTGGCAGTTTCGGACCTACAGATAAGATTTTATGTGTTACACAAACTGGTACTTATAGATTAACAAACTTTGATTTAACCAATCATTTTGATGAAGATATGGTGCTGATAGAAAAGTTTAATGCTTCAAAACCTGTATCGGCAATATATTTGGATGGTGAATCGAAAACTTATTTTGTAAAACGTTTTATAGTAGAACCAACTGATAAAAGGGTTTTGTTTATATCAGAAACAGAAGGATCGCGATTAGAGATTGTTACC
Source organism: uncultured Bacteroidota bacterium (assembly GCA_903833025.1). Taxonomy (GTDB): domain Bacteria; phylum Bacteroidota; class Bacteroidia; order 2-12-FULL-35-15; family 2-12-FULL-35-15; genus 2-12-FULL-35-15. The sequence continues at coordinate 3,923 of CAILDT010000389.1, forward strand.
ACAGATACGTTGCCAATAGTAGAAGTTAAATTCAGTAAAATAAAAGATAAAGAATTGCCGGACGAAAAAATTAACCTTGTTGATTTTATTGAAGTAAAAGGATTAAAAGCCAAAGGAAATAAACTTTCGTATTCAAAAGTAAAAGAGATAAATTTATTACCACCAGAAGAAACTCCAATAGAAGAAGAGATATTGGATGAGTTTGAAGAAAGCGGACTTTCGCCATTAGAAGCATTAAAGAAAACTACTGCAGAAGAAAAGAAAATAGAGAAACAAAGCATCTCTATTGACCAACAATTAAATCAGGAAATTAAATTGCCATCCGAAGAAAAGAAAAACAAAAAGAA
>CAILDT010000390.1 GCA_903833025.1 uncultured Bacteroidota bacterium
GAAGTAAATAAACTAAAACATTTTAAAGTTTGTGATGGATACTTTAGTAATCAGAGGGATTAAGAAAATAATCGTAACCCTTTTTAAAAACCTCCGTAGAACCAACTTTTAAACCTATAAATTATAACATCAATTCATCCCTATTTGAAACATCCCTACCAAATTAATTAAGCTTTTACCAAACACCCCAGTAGGAGCTAAGTTGAAGCCCTGAATAGTGCGGTAGGGCTTAGGTTCATTCATTAATTTGTAAGTTGTGCTTACATTTCACTTTCAAGAAAAAGAAAAAGAAAAAGAAAAAACATATCGTGTCTTCGGTATTATAAAAACACTACTATTCCCCAAGCATTTTCCCTATAGCTATCCTATACCTGTCCCGTACTTGTCCCATACTTGTCCGCACTAACCCCAGCTTTTCCAAAGCCCCTCAAAAATATATTTTAAAATAATGGACGGATTTTAAACATTATTGGTATTGTATATATGAAGAGCAACCGTAATCAATAATTAATAATCGGTAATCTGCACTCAATAACCAATAACAATTTAATAAGTCTCGAAAGGCAACAAAAATGGCAGAACAATCAGGCATCGTCAGAATCAAAGGTAAAATCGGAAACCTTAGTTTTTATCAAGGAAACAACAAAGACCTTGTCAAAACAGCAACCGGTCCATCAAAAGAAAGAATAATGACCGACCCCAAATACATTCGTACTCGCGAAAACCTCTCCGAATTTGGTGGCAGCGCACACATCGGTAAAGCATTTCGCACCGGCTTATCCGAAACAATCAATGTTATGAAAGGTAAATATATGGCTGGCAGAGTTACAGGAATGTTCAAACGTGTATGCAACAATGGCAGCGGCATCCGTGGCGAACGCACGTTTGAAATCGTTCCCAATACCTTTATTTTTACTGGCTTCAACTTCAACAAATCTAAAATACTAAGCAGCATTTTCTCACCACCATATTCTTATACTGCCAACGTAGGTAGAAATGAAACAGTATTACTCATCCCTGATTTTAATATCAGCGATTACGTTTACGCTCCCACAGGAGCCACCCACTTCAGGTTAGCAAACAGTACAAGCATCCTAAGTAATTACCTATACAGCACCACCCATAAAAAGTATAACCCCACCGACCCAACAATTGATGGGCTAAACATAGTACAATACAGTGGCTACATTCCCGTATCAGGCATGGTCGGCAGCACCACCACCATTACTTCCACAATTGTTGGTGCCCCTATAATGACACTCACAGCAGGGTTAATGGGCTGCATAGGCATTGAGTTCTTTCAATTTGTTAATGGTAATTATTACTTACTCAACGCCGAAAACGCAATGAGAATAGACAATGTCTTTTAACAAAATAAATAAATGCCAAGAGAAGTAAATTAAAAAACTCTGAATGAAAGTTCAGAGTTTTTTTGTTGTTATTTATAAAACACACAGAGAAGTTAATAGAAACATCAATAATCAATTTAACACGCATCAAATTTAAGAACACCAAAGGTGGTTGTAGACTTCAAAAACAAACACAAAAAAGCCCCGATTCAATTAAGAATCGAGGCTAAAAGTGGCAACGACATACTCTCCCACATTTAACTGTAGTACCATCTGCGCTGGTGGGCTTAACTTCTCTGTTCGGAATGGGAAGAGGTGGACATCACCGCTATAGTCACCTAAAATCATCGTCCGTATTTGCGGACAAGTAAGATTGACATATAAAGAAAGAAAATACAACGACAGTTTAATTAAGAAAAAAAAGATACGAAGCTTAATAAGAAAGCTAACGGGTAATTAGTATTACTCGGCTTTGACATTACTGTCTTTACACCTGTAACCTATCAACGTGGTAATCTTCCACGACCCTTTAAAGAAATCTTATCTTGAGGTGAGTTTCGTACTTA
>CAILDT010000391.1 GCA_903833025.1 uncultured Bacteroidota bacterium
GAATTAATTTTATTTCTTTACTAATTTTATCGAAAGTACCGGATGTATTTCTCTCCCGTTATTCGCCATACCTTTTTGTCCGTGTTCAGTATCAAAAAAACCGACACCCGTAATATGCACTAAAATTGGCTTTTGCAAATAGGTGTATTTGAATTTCGGGTTGCCAATATTTTCAACAAACCATTCGTCCAAACTTTTTATTTGCTGATACCTGCTTGTTTTTTTTATGCTCATACAATCCGAACTCGGTAGTTCTGCCACCATCATTTCCCCTGTTTTTAAATCCTGAATAATGAGGTGCATATCCTTATCATCTTCTTGTTTTTTATATGCAAGCACTTTGCAAGTAAGTGAATACACGGTATCTTCCGACCTCATCCTAAACGTACATTCGTTGGTTGGTTTGGCAAGTTCCACTTGCTTATGAACGGTAGTTTCTACCACGTTGGAAAAATTAATCATCGACGTATCAAAGTCGGAAAGGGTTTTTATATCCCATCTCTTCTCTCCGCAATCCTGAGAATAACAATTGAAAGCGAAGCAGCAAATAATTAAAGTGAAGATTTTAAACAATGACTAATGAACTAATTAAGCAAACTTTTTTTCAAACGCCTGCATCACCTCTACAAGTACATTCACACTTTCCAATGGTAGCGCGTTATACAACGAAGCACGATACCCACCCACATCTCTGTGCCCGCGTAAGCCACTAAGATTGGCTTCTTTGGTAAGTTTATCAAACTCTGCTTCCAATTCAGGTTTTGTCATTACAAAAGTTACGTTCATATTGGAGCGGTCGCTTACTTCGGTAGTACCTTTAAACATTGAGTTTCTATCAATCTCGGAATATAAAGTGGCTGCTTTCTCATTATTTTTTTTCTCAATCCAGGCGATGCCGCCGTTATTTTTCAGCCATTTCATTGTTAACATAGAAACATAAATAGGAAACACCGGCGGTGTGTTGTACATACTGCCGCCTTTTATGTGTACGCTGTAATCCAGCATCGACAGCATTTTTCGTCCCGTTTTGCCCAACAAACGTTCATCCACTGCAATCATTGTTGCACCAGCAGGTCCCATATTTTTTTGCGCTCCAGCATATATTAATCCGAAATCATTACCATTTACATACCTACTAAAAATATCGCTGCTCATATCACAAACCAACGGCACAGTGGTTTTTGGGAAACTTTTTATTTGCGTACCATAAATAGTGTTGTTTGATGTTATGTGCAAATAATCGAGTGAAGCAGGTATATCAAACCCTTTGGGGATATAGGTGAATTTTTTATCTTCGGACGAAGCCACCACGACCGTGTTGCCAATCATCTTTGCTTCCTTAATTGCTTTATTTGCCCACACGCCAGTGTTTACATAACCAGCAGTGCCATCAGTACGCAACAAATTATACGGCACCATTGCAAATTGCAAACTGGCACCACCGCCCAAAAATAAAACTTGGTAATGCTCATTCAAGCCCAAAAGTTCTTTTACCAACTCCCGCGATTCATCCATCACCTTTTCAAAACTTTTGCTACGGTGCGAAATTTCCAACAAAGAAAGATTAAGATTATCGAAATTTAAACACGCCTCCGCAGCTTGTTTTAAAACCTCAGCAGGCAATATTCCTGGTCCTGCGCTAAAATTGTGAACTTTTGTCATAAATAATAGTTTTTATTTCGCCCCAAAAGTACAACAACCAACTCATAACTCATAACTCATCACTCATAATTATTTTCAGGGCGGCAACATTCCACTCCGTTTTAAACATTGTCCCCGCCCACACGCGGTATCTTTTTTTCTTTAATAA
>CAILDT010000392.1 GCA_903833025.1 uncultured Bacteroidota bacterium
AGTTTGGACTTTGCATCTAAGTTACAAAAACAATATGCTACAAAAGCAGGCAGAGACGACCACGAAGTAAAACGTGCGAGTTTATGGGTACTGTGGAGAACATATATGCCAGCAGTATTAACTGAAATTGGTTATTTAACTAACCTAAGCGAAGAGCGTTTCTTAGGTTCTGAAAAAGGACAGGATTATATGGCAGCAAGTATATTTCGTGGGTTCAGGCAATATAAAGATGAACTGGAAGGCACAGTGAGGAAGTATGATGATGCGATTGAAAATCAAGAGCCATACAAAATGACGAAAGAAGATTCAATGGATATTGAAAACTCAAAAAAAAAAGTCATCGAAGAAAAAAAGGACAGCTTAGTGGCACAAAAAGTAAGTGAAACGCCTGAAGAAGATAAGCCAGAAGTAATTACAGAGCAAAAAAAACCGGAGCAACCTGCACCAATAGTTGAGAAAAAAAAGGTAGCAGTTGATAAAGTAAATATAGTTGTTGAAGAAAAAAAAACAATTCCTGTTGAAGAGAAGAAACCAATTGTTGTAGAAGAAAAGAAACCTATTGTTGTTGAGGAAAAGAAAGTACCTGTAGAGATGTATAAAATGGACACAGGCAAAACAATAGCTCCTGTGGTGCATAAAGTGGAGGCGAAAAAACTTCCGGCTGTTGAAGAAAAGAAACCAGTTGTTGAGAAGAAAGAACCTGTTATAGAAAAGAAACCAATTGTTAAAGAGAAGAAAGAGCCAATAAAAGTTGAAAAGAAAGAACCGGTAGCAGAGAAAAAACCTGAATTAAAGGAAGAAAAGAAAACCGAATCAGCACCTTCTTCGGCAGTAATATATAAAGTACAGATAATGGTATCGGAGAAAAAGATACCGCTTACATCTGATAAATTAAAAGGAGTTGAAAAAGTGGGTGAATATATGGATAACGGAATTTATAAATATACAGCAGGAGAATTTGCAACTAAGAAAGATGCAGTTATCTTGCAAACAGAAATGCGGAAGAATGGTTACAAAGATGCGTTTGTAATAGCGACACAGGACGGAAAAAGAATTCCGTTTAAGTAAGTGTAATAAATAAGTAATTTTGTATCGAGAATATCTAATTAACTAAACGTGAAAATAAAAAAAGAAATAAAAATCGGAGTTGTTACAACCATTGCTATTGGTTGTTTTATATATGGTTTTAATTTTCTGAAAGGCAAAAACCTTTTCTCCAAACAACGAGAGTTTTATGCCGTATATACTGATATTGATGGTTTGGTGGAAGCTAACCCAATATTAATAAATGGTAACAGAGTGGGTATGGTTGGCAAAATTAAGTTTCTGCCCGATACTAAAGGGAAGATTGTAGTGAGTTTGGTAGTGCAAGACGATATTCCTATTCCTTTTAATTCAGTTGCTAAAGTAGTAAGTTCTGATATACTTGGCTCCAAAGCAGTTTCTATCTTGCTTGGCAGTTCGCCCAGCCCAGCAAAAAATAATGATACGTTAGTTGCCGCACAAGAAGATAATTTGAAACAAGCGGTAAATAAAACCATTGCTCCGTTACAATTAAAAGCACAGTCGTTGTTGGCTTCTATAGATTCGTTGATGATTGTGTTTAAACAAGTGTTTAATGAAAACACACAAAAGAATCTTTCCAAAAGTTTTGAAAGTATAAAAGATGCGATAGGTTCGTTGGAAGTTACTTCGTTTAGGTTAGATACAATGGTGCGTACCGAAAAAGGAAAGGTGTCGAGCATACTTACAAAGATAAATAAAATTGCTACCACCCTATCCGACAATAGCGATAAGCTGGGTAATGTGATAAATAACTTCTCTAACATTAGCGATTCAATTGCTAAGTCTAAACTTATTTCGGCTATTAATAATGCGGATGTTACGCTAAAACAAACCTCGACTATATTCACTAAAATAAATAATGGAGAAGGCACTATGGGTATGCTCATTAATAACGACAGCTTGTACAAGCGGCTAGACAAAACCGCGGACGATTTAGATAAATTAATAGTTGAGCTAAACGAAAATCCAAATCATTTTCTGGCACCTCTTGGTAAAAAAAAGAAACGAAGTAAAAAAACAACAAAGAAGCCGTAATTCACATTCGCAAATTAGTTCCGCACTAGCGGGATTCGTAACTCTTAATCAATGATTTCAAGCATCGTATTCATTATTTTATTTTCCGCAGGGGCTGTTTGGTTTGCTATTAATGTTCGCAAAGTAAGACGCAATATTTTATTAGGAAAAGAAATTGACCGAAAAGATAATCCCGCTCAACGACTTAAAATAATGACCTTGGTGGCATTAGGACAAAAGAAAATGTTCGAACGCCCTATTCCTGCTATCCTGCACTTGTTTTTATATGTTGCCTTTGTTATCACTCAAATAGAACTTATCGAAATTGTTACGGATGGTGCTGTAGGTTCGCACCGTATGTTTCGTCCTTATTTAGGTGGGTTTTACACGTTCATCGTTAGCTTTATCGAAATTCTTTCGGTACTCGCATTTATCGGCACTATTGCTTTTCTCTCCAGAAGAAATTTATTAAAAGTACCTCGCCTTGTTAAAAGCGAGTTGAATGGCTGGCCTAAATTAGATGCTAATTTTATTTTATTGGGTGAGCTTACGTTAATCTGTTTTATCTTTATGATGAATGGGGCTGACGAAATGCTTTATAACAATGGCTGGTCACACGCGGAAGAAGCAAAAGGTACATTTGGCTTAGCCATCAGCAGTCATTTAGGCCCAATGCTGTTTGGTGGATTATCCGAACCTTCGTTACATATAATAGAGCGCATTGGTTGGTGGGGACACATTGCGATGGTGCTCGGTTTTTTAAACTATCTCCCCTACTCCAAGCATTTCCATATTCTATTGGCATTTCCGAATGTTTATTTTTCTAACCTGTTAGCAAAAGGGAAATTTACCAACTTAGAATCGGTTACCAATGAAGTAAAACTAATGTTCGACGCTAATGCAGTGGTACCTCCAAGCGATGGAACACCAATGCGTTTCGGAGCAAAGGATGTTACTGATTTAAGTTGGAAACAATTGTTGGATGCTTACACTTGTACCGAATGTGGGCGTTGCACGTCTGCTTGTCCTGCAAATATTACAGGTAAACTTTTATCTCCCCGAAAAATAATGATGGACACCCGCGATAGATTGATGGAAGTAGGCAAAAATATGGATGCTAACAAAGGGGAATTTAAAGACGATGGCAAATCTTTATTAGGCGATTACATTACTGCTGAAGAATTATGGGCGTGTACCAGTTGTAACGCTTGTGTGCAGGAATGCCCTGTAAATATTGACCCTTTGAGCATCATCATTGATATGAGAAGGTTTATGGTGATGGAACAAAGTGCTGCGCCTACTGAATTAAATATGATGTTTACCAACATAGAAAACAACGGTGCTCCTTGGCAATTCAGCCAATCGGATAGATTAAATTGGAAAAATGAGTGAAGCATTAAATGTAAAAACAATAGCAGAATATGTGGCTAATGGAGAGACTCCCGAAATATTATTCTGGGTGGGCTGTGCTGGTAGTTTTGATGATAGAGCGAAAAAAATAACGAAAGCTATTGTTAAAATTTTAAACCACGCTAACGTAAAATTTGCTGTGCTTGGCACAGAGGAGAGTTGCACTGGCGACCCTGCCAAACGTGCCGGAAACGAGTTTCTGTTTCAGATGCAAGCAATGAATAACATTACGGTGCTGAATGGTTATGAAGTAAAAAAAATAGTAACTGGTTGTCCGCATTGCTTCAATACGTTGAAAAACGAATATCCTTCACTTGGCGGAAACTATGAGGTGATACATCATACACAACTACTTCAGGATTTATTAAACAGTGGACGAATAAAAATAGAAGGTGGCGATTTTAAAGGAAAAAAAATAACCTTCCACGACCCCTGCTACTTGGGGCGGGCAAACGATGTGTACGAAGCACCGCGCGAAGTGATGATAAACCTGGATGCTGAACTAATGGAGATGAAACGCAGCAAAGCCAACGGATTGTGCTGTGGAGCAGGTGGCGCGCAAATGTTTAAAGAAGCCGAAAAAGGAAACAAAGAAATAAACATAGAGCGTACCGAAGAGGCATTGGCATTGAACCCCGACATTATTTCTGTTGGTTGCCCCTTCTGCAACACAATGATGACGGACGGCGTAAAACATTTTAATAAGGAGCAAACAGTGAAAGTGCTGGATGTTGCCGAGTTAATTGCCCAAGCGAAAGACCTTTAGTTGTTGGTTCACTGGTTCATAAGTTCATTAGTTTATTTGTCGCTTCTCACCTACTACCCTCTCTCCTTGTCCTTCTGAGTTTATCGAAGGATAAATAGAAACGATTAAGGCTTCGACCAACCAAATAAAAAATACGCCCTTTTCTTCCATTTCGTCCATTGCTTTCGAATGTTTTCTTAATGCATTATTAATACGTTGATTAATGGA
>CAILDT010000393.1 GCA_903833025.1 uncultured Bacteroidota bacterium
AATAAAACTTATAATTATTATTTTCTTAAAGTGAATATTTCATCCATCAGCATTAACAGACCAGTATTGGCAATCGTAATGTCGATTATCATTATATTATTCGGTTGCATTGGATATAAATATCTTGGTGTTCGTGAATATCCTTCCATCGACCCTCCAGTTATTACTGTAAGAACAAATTATTCAGGAGCTAATGCGGATGTTATTGAATCGCAGATAACGGAGCCGCTGGAGAAAGCAATTAATGGTATTGAGGGTGTTCGTACGCTTACTTCTTCAAGTGCGCAAGGCAGCAGTACTATAGGTGTCGAGTTTAATTTAGATGCAAATCTTGAAGCTGCTGCTAATGATGTAAGAGATAAGGTTTCTCAAGTGCTACGTCAACTTCCACAGGACATTGATGGTTTGCCAACGGTTACAAAATCAGATGCAAACTCTGATGCAATAGTTGCTTTGACTTTGCAAAGCGATACAAAAAACCAATTGCAAGTCAGTGATTTTGCCGAAAATGTTATTGCCGAAAGATTACAGACAATTCCAGGAGTGAGTACTGTTCAGATATGGGGGCAAAAGAAATATGCAATGCGACTATGGATGAATCCTTCTAAAATGGCTGCTTATGGAATTACCCCGCAAGATGTTAAGATTGCTTTAGATAAGGAAAATGTTGAATTACCTTCTGGAAAAGTTGCTGGTCTTTCTACTGAATTAACTGTAAACACGAAAGGGAAATTTACTACCGAAGACGAGTTCAGCAATATGATTGTAAAATCGGATGGTAATTTAACTGTCCGTTTTAAAGATATAGGGAATGCTTCTTTAGGAGCAGAAACGGAAGAAACAATGCTGCGTCAATCAGGCGTACCAATGATTGGATTAGGATTAGTACCACAGCCGGGTGCGAATTACATCTCCATTGCTGATGAGTTTTATAAACGAGTGGAACAGATAAAAAAGGATTTGCCAAAGGATTATCAATTGGGAATTGCGCTCGACAATACAAAATTCATTAAGCGTTCCATCCTTGAGGTAAAAGAAACATTAATCATTGCAATAGTATTAGTAATACTAATTATTTATTTATTCTTTCGTGATTGGCTTATTGCTTTTCGTCCTTTAATTGATATTCCTGTATCTTTAATAGGAGCATTTTTTATTATGTACCTAATGGGTTATTCCATAAACGTATTAACGTTATTGGCAATTGTGCTGGCGACGGGTTTAGTGGTGGATGATGGAATTGTGGTTACGGAAAACATTTTCAAAAAAGTAGAAGGTGGTATGAACCCTGTTGAAGCGGCACACAAAGGTTCGAAAGAAATATTTTTTGTTGTCATTGCTACATCAATCACTCTTGCCGCTGTATTTATGCCCGTTATTTTTTTAGAAGGATTTGTTGGTCGTTTGTTTCGAGAGTTTGGAGTAGTACTCGCAAGCGCAGTTCTTATTTCGGCGTTCGTTTCTCTATCATTAACCCCAATGCTTAATGCGAGAATGATTCGCAAAACGCAAAAGAAAAGTAAGTTCTATGAAATGACAGAGCCATTTTTTGTGGGTATGGTTAACAGTTACGATAGGTCTTTAGCGCGCTTTATGACTAAATGGTGGCTGGGATTTGTAATTGTATTTTTATGCGGAGGTTTCATTTTTTATATTAATAACCTTGTCCCTTCGGAGCTTTCTCCATTGGAAGATAGAAGCTGGATAAGGCTTTCGGTTACAGCTCCTGAAGGGGGGTCGTATGAATATACGGATGCCTTTATGCAAAAGCTTTCTTATTTCGCAAATGATTCCATTCCTGAAAAGAAAATATTCTTAACCGTTACTGCACCTAGTTTTGCAGGTACAGGTGCTGTTAACAGTGGTTTCGTTCGTCTTGTACTTACCGAACCTAACGAACGGAAACGTACACAACAACAGATTACTGATTACTTAGTAAAGAAAACAAAATCTTTTCCAGAAGCGAAATCTTATGTTTTGCAGGAACAAACAATTTCTTCAAGCGCTGGTGCACGCGGTGGTTTACCTGTTCAGTTTGTTTTACAAGCTCCCAACTTTGAAAAGCTGAAGGAAAAACTTCCTTTGTTTATGGAAGAAGCTAATAAAAGTAAGGTGTTTCAGGCAGTGGATGTAAATCTAAAATTTAATAAACCTGAACTTAATATTTCTATTGACAGAGATAAAGCAAAAGCCATCGGTGTTTCTGTAAGCGATATTTCTTCAACCTTGCAACTTGCTTTAAGCGGGCAACGTTTCAGTTATTTTAATTTGAATGGGAAACAATATCAGGTAATCGGGCAATTAGCAAGGGTTGACAGAGATACGCCTATGGATTTAAAATCTCTCTATGTGAAAAATAACAAGGGCGAGTTGATTCAACTGGATAATATGGTTACGATGAAAGAACAAAGCAGCCCTCCGCAATTATATCATTACAATCGTTATCAGTCAGCCATTGTTTCTGCAGGTTTGGCAACAGGTAAAACCATTGGTGATGGAAACATAGAAATGAAACGTATAGCAGATAAAGTATTAGATGATTCATTTGCGACAACATTGGCGGGCTCTTCCCGCGACTTTTCCGAAAGCTCTTCTAATATTTTATTTGCTTTTATGCTAGCATTGGTAATTATTTATTTAGTACTCGCTGCTCAGTTCGAAAGTTTCATCGACCCGTTTACCATAATGTTAACAGTGCCTCTGGCATTATGCGGTGCTTTACTTTCGTTATGGTATTTTAATCAGACCTTAAATATTTTCAGCGAAATAGGAATTATTATGTTGATTGGATTAGTAACCAAAAATGGAATTTTAATTGTTGAGTTTGCTAATCAATTGAAAGAACAAGGTAAGTCGCATCGAGAAGCAATACAACTTGCAGCGGCAGCCCGTTTACGTCCTATATTAATGACGAGTATGGCAACTTCTCTTGGTGCATTACCTATTGCATTGGCTTTAGGGGCAGGTGCAAAAAGCCGTATGGCTATGGGTATTGTAGTTGTTGGCGGTGTATTATTTTCATTAATTCTTACCTTATATGTCATCCCTTCTGTATATTATTATTTGCCGCTATTGCCTTCTATTATAAAAAACAAAATAAAACAATTTATTAAGTTCATAAAAAAGTTGTTCCCTAATAAACTAAATATGATTTTAATTATTTGTTTCTGCAGTTCTTTTATTGCAAATGCACAAACGTCGCAAATGACTATTGAGCAAGCAGTAGAGGTTGCCTTAAAAAATAATTACGATATTTCAATCGCTAAAAACTTATCCAAAGAAGCAGAAAACAGCAATACATTAGGTAACGCTGGTATGCTACCAACAGTTAGTTTAAATGCATCAGGCAGTTTGGCGAACAATGCAACAAAGCAGGAATTTTCAACCGGACAAGTAATAGATAAATCAGGAGTACAATCGCAAAACATCAATACTGGTGCATATTTAACCTGGACAGTTTTCGATGGGCTAAAAATGTTTGCAACGCACGAACGGCTGAAAGAGTTGGAAAGTATGGGAATGCTCAACACAAAAATTCAGATTGAAAATACATTGGTAAAAGTTATTTCTTCATATTATTCCATCGTTATGCAAAAAGAAATGATTAACGGACTGAAGGAAAATATTGTTGTTTCAGAAGAAAGATTAAAAATTGCAAATAAAAAATTTGAAATT
>CAILDT010000394.1 GCA_903833025.1 uncultured Bacteroidota bacterium
ATAATGGAAGATAAAGGATTAGCAAGTAGCACTGTTCTCCTCATTCCAGAAGTTGGCAACGGGTAAATAACAGGCGTAGCAAACATTACTAATTGCACTCCAAAAGTGATTAAAAAGCGCAAATCGCGGTATTTTGTGGTCAACGACGAAATAATAATTCCCAATCCCAACCCAATTCCAGCCATCATAATAATTAATAAAGGCAATAATAAAATATGAATATTGGGAGTAAGTTTTGTGTCGGTAAAAGCATAAAAATAGATTAAGACCACCAAAAATAATATCAATTGAATCGAAAAAGTAATCAAATTACTAATCACAATTGAAATAGGAACGGTCAATCGTGGAAAATAAACTTTGCCGAAAATCTGTGCATTGCTAATAAACGTATTGGAGGTTTTATTTATTCCTTCGGAAAAATAATTCCACATCGGCAAACTCGACATATAAAATAAAAATTTAGGAAGAGGAGTATCTATTTTAGCAATAGTTCCAAAAATAACCGAATACATTATTGCCGTTAAAATAGGTTGTATCAATGCCCATATCGGACCGAGGATAGTTTGTTTGTAAACTGAAATAAAATCGCGTTTAACAAAAAGCATTACCAAATCGCGGTAATGCCAGAGGTCTTTTAAGTGTAAATCGAACCAGTTTGTTTTGGGTTTAACAATAAGCGTCCATTCTTCATCCTGTTTATCCATCTTATATATAAAGCCATTAAAAACTTATTTTTTCTTTTTTTCTGATTTCGAACCATAGCCGTAACTACCACCACCATAACCATACGAACTTCCGTAACCATATCCGTAACCGTAGCCATACCCATATCCGTAACCATAATTATAATAATAACGAGAACGGTTACGTTTCACACCATTCAATATCAAGCCGAAGTTTTTAAGTTTATTGTTATCCACAATTTCCTGCGCAATGCTAACTACATACTTTTTCGCAAATTTAGCATTAAGCACAAACAGAGAAATATCAGCACTTTTCATAATCACCAACGCGTCCGTAATTAAACCAACCGGCGCACTATCCACAATCACATAATCGTAATGTGCACGTCCGTAATCAAACATCTCTTGCAAATGTTTACTCAAAATAATCTCTGAAGCATTCGGTGGTGTAGGACCAGAAAGTATTACCGATAAATTTTCGATTTCAGATGGTTGTATTGTTTCCTCCACATTTGTTTTGCCAATTAATATGGTACTTACTCCCACATCAGCAGTCATTTTAAATGCCTTTTGAACTTTAGGTTTGTGCAAATCCAACTCAATAAGTAAAACCCTTTTACCAGCTTTCGCAAGTATGGTAGCTAAATTTACGGAGCAAAATGTTTTTCCTTCACCCGGATTATAAGATGTAATCAACACCACTTTTGAATTAGCATCACTCGCCATATATTCCAAATTAGTACGGATAGCTCTAAAACTTTCCGTAATAGCGGCTTTCGGGTCTTTATTAACAATAATATAATTTTCGCTTGCATCCTGCGATAACATAATTTCGCCCAACACAGGTAATGTAGTTATGCGTTTCAACTCCATTATATTTTCTATAGTTGCAAATAATACCGAACGGATAAAGACATAAATCAAACTTAAAACCAACCCAACAATCAAGAAATAATAAAATATTTTTTTCTTATTAGGTTTCACCACACCTATGGAATGAGCGGTTTCAATAATCTCCGTTTGAGGCAAAATACCTGCTCTGGCAATAATAGTATTGGCACGTTGCTCAAGCAAAAACTCATACAGTTTTTCATTTACATCCACTTTCCGTTGAATGTTTAATAACTCAATTTCTGTTTTTGGTATCCCTTTAATAATTCCGGTGTAATCGGCTATTTGTTTATTTACGTCTTCAATTTTCGATTTCAAACCCGTTTTCGAATTACCAATGTAAGTAAGAATATTCTTTTTCAATAAACCTACCTGCTGGTCCAACTCCGAAATATTATTGTTGCCTTCAGTAGAGTTAAAGAGTTTTGTATTTCTATCCATTTGAAGAGAATATAATTCTCCAATAGCGGTCTTTAGGTAATCATCGCCATCTTCAATATAAAAAGATGGAGGTAATAATTTTTCATATTTGGTTTCGCCAATCGCAATAATATATTTTTCCAATGCTTCTAACGACTGAATCCACAATTCCAATTTTCTTTTTTGCGCATCATAATCCATCAATTGCTCAAAATACGAATCCGATTGTTTTGTTAAATCAAATACCTGCTTGTTTGATTTATAATTTTCTAAATCATAATCTATCGAATCAAGAATTTTAACCGTTTCTACTAATTGTTTGTCAATATTTGTTAATGTGTTTGCATTGATTACATATTGCGCTTGTGCAGTGTAATCAAGATAAACCTTCGCCATTGTGTCCA
>CAILDT010000395.1 GCA_903833025.1 uncultured Bacteroidota bacterium
CCAAGAAAAAATTGATTCAATAAAAAACGCAAAACAAAAATTAAAAAAATAACAAACAATTAAAAACAAAATCAAAATGAAAAATGTATTCAATTCAGTAATGATTGGTTTCTTTGGACTTGACAGTTCGCAGATAATGTGGATATTAATGCTTATAGCTATTCCATTAGGTATTGGTATTATAATTGGGCTAATTCAAATGAACAAGAAAAATAAATTACAAAATCAAATCAAAGAAACTGTAGTTGCAGAATTAAAAAGTAAAGAACAATCCGCAAATAAAACAGAGAAAACTAATTCTAACGAAACAACTAAAACACAACAAACATCAACCTTATTGAGTGATGAAGTATTTAGTCAATTAGAAAAATTAGCAAAACTAAAAGAGCAGGGAATAATTACGGACGAAGAATTTATAGAGCAAAAAAAGAAAGTATTAAACAATTAAAACAAACACAAAATGAAAAAAACAATTACAACTTTATTTATCGCAACAGTTCTATTGACAAGTTGCAACAATGGTGGCAGTTCATCATCAAGTTATCAAGACAAAAAAATGTCGCTTGAAGACCAAGAGAAACAAAATCCGACAGAGTTTTTAAGTGCGAGTGGAACTTATCATCCAACTCTTTTTGGAAACAAAATGAAAATAAATGGTACAGTTACAAACAAAGCAACCATCGCAACATACAAGGATGTAACTGTTAAGGTTCGTTACATTAGCAAAACGGATTCAGATATTGGCAGTGGCGAATACACCATTTATGATTTCTTTCCGCCAAACCAAACTAAAGAATTTGAAATAAAAATAGAAGTCCCAAACGGTACAGAAAAACTTGGGTGGGATGTAGTTTCGGCAAGTGTAAAGTAAAAACACTTTGAAAAAAAATCTACTATTAATATTTATTTTTTCAACTTTTCTTTTTTGTAATAGTTGCAAAGTAATACAAAGCACAGCCGACAAAGCAAAAGCATTAATGCAATGTAGTTTTGAATTAAGAGATGTTCACAAAAAAATATCCTTTACTGAAAACACAAACAACCTTTTTAATTATGTAGTAACACTTGACATTGCAGGAATAAACCCAACAGTTGAAAACATAAAACTTGGAGAATATAAATTTGATTTATTCGCAAACGATAAATGGATTGGAAATGTAGCATCAACAGTTCCTATTGATTTATTTCCTAACAGTACAACAATGATAGAAGAAAAAATTATAATTTCTCCACGAGGCGTAATAGGAATTCTATTTAAGAAACTATTTGACATATCTATTGAATACAAATTAGTAGGAACTTTTTATTTAAACCTAAAAGGATTTATTTTTCCTTTGCAAGTGAACTTGCTAAAATTTATAGATAAATAAAACAGAAAATCAAACATCAAAATAATTACAATTACTAACAATCAAAACAAAAAACAAATGAAAAAACAATTACTAATTTTTTGCGTATTCGCTTTAATCGGCTTGAGTACAAACAGTACATATGCACAATGTGCATATACAGGTAGTTCCATACCAATGGGAGCTTTAAACATCACAACAACCTTACAGACCCAACCATCGGTTTTGAACGGTTATTATTATACAATGAATTTAATTGTTGACGATACGATTGCTTTTCAATCGGTAAGTGGTAGCCCATTTGAAATTACACTATGGGATAACACAGGTGCAACAATTACTTCATCAAATACAGGATATTTTGAATATCCAATTTCAATAGCCGATACTTATTTCATACATTTTTCTGATGCAACCTGTGCAGAAGACAGTAGTCCATTAGACGATTTCTATTATATTATTTATCACCAAACAGGCGGTGGCGGTGGCACTTTAACAGGAACGCTTACAGATGTTTTAGGCGCAAGTAGTATTTTTGTACAAGGAATAAGCACAGTAAATAATACATTTACAGTAACAGACCCTGTTGCAACAAGCGTTTCTTTTACTGCGGATAGCGCAGGAACCATATTAAGTAGTTATACTGACAACAGTCCAGTTGGTGGAGTTTTTACTTGGGCAAATGTAGATATGGGTTCTTTAAAACCAAACACTACAATAACAGCTTCAATAACAGATGGGGTTAATACAATAACATCAACCGAAAATCTAAATATTGTCCCAACACCCGATTGGTTATTAAGAATAGGAAGTACAGCAACTGTAACTGGTATAAACACCAGTACACAGGATATTGACATAGATTGTAATTTAGGTTTAGAAGATTACATAAAACACATTAACGATAGTATCAAATTAATTGGAGGAAAAGATTTTGGAATAAGAAATACTTATACGTTTCATACTGTTTACAATTATGCAAATCCAATTGCAACAACAGCAACCAATGATGCTTACAATTATACTTTTGTTGCATTAAGTACTGATGTTTATAACGAAAGTTTAACTAATTCTATGTCGGGGACGAATCCTGTTATTAGTTTAGCAACAACAGTAAATCCTCAATTAAACCTTGGTTGTACAGGAAGTTTTACTTATACAAAAAATATACTTGATAAGAATTCCCCAAATTATAAAATACCAACACCAATACCTGGCATAGTCGTAAGTTTATCAGCAGGTTTAAAAATAGATGGAGCAATTGTAGGAAAAATTGTTTATGATTTGGATGCAGGTAGTAGCCAATATGGTTTTGTTAATAATGGTGGTGGTAATGTATCAGGTGTTGCAATTGGCGGTGTTGTTAAAGGAACTATTTCAGGAGGAATAAGTTTTGTTTGTGATGCAATTGCTAATGTAAGAGGAACACGTACAGCAACAGGCAAAATTGGAGCATCCTATCAAGTCCAAACC
>CAILDT010000396.1 GCA_903833025.1 uncultured Bacteroidota bacterium
GTAATTTTGCTTTTACTATTTCGTATTCTTCCTCTTCTATCTTTAACCAGTTTCGTTCATAATCAAAAGTCATATCATCAATAAAATTACGAAAAGGTAAAATCTTCGCTGTGAAATGATGAATAGAATAATTGTTGCCTAATATTTGTATTTCTTCCCACTCTTTGTCAGAAATGACTTTAAAAAACACCCTGTTGTTTGGGTACTTTCTATATTGGGGATAGGTGATTTGTTCATTCATACTGCAAAAGTAAATTAAACAACGCCTCATTCGGCATTTATAATTTAATAATTTATACTTTCGCCAAATGCAATCATTCTTAGAAAAACTTGTAATACATATTACTGAAAAATATAACGACGACATAAGTGAATTATGTATCGTGCTGCCTAACAGGCGTGCAGGTTTATTTTTGAAAACTCACCTTGCAAATAAACTTAACAAAACTTTCTGGGCACCGGAGATTTTAGCAACGGAAGATTTCGTGGCGTTACTTGCTGAAGTTCAAATTGCAGACACTACTTCCTTATTATTTGAATTGTATGAAACTGTTAAATATACAAGTAAAGGCGATGTGGAAACCTTTGATGAATTCAGTAAGTGGGGACAAGTACTATTAAATGATTTTAATGAAATAGACCAATACCTTGTAGATGCAGCACAATTGTTCGGAAATTTAAAAGACATAAAAGAACTTGAAAGCTGGTCGCTGAATGGAGAGAACCTTACCGACTTTCAAAACAAATATCTTACGTTCTGGAAATCACTCAAAGAATATTATTTCAATTTTCAAAAACGATTGTTGGATAAAAATCAGGCATATCAAGGGTTAGCATATAAGTTAGTGGCGCAAAACGCAGGTGAAAGAGCAAACAAACATCCTTGGAAGAAAATAATATTTGCAGGGTTCAATGCGCTTAATAAAGCAGAAGAACAAATAATTGAAAAACTATTAAATGATAACAAGGCGGAAATAATATGGGATACAGATGCATATTATACTAATAATCCAAACCAGGAAGCGGGGAGATTTATAAGAAGATATAACGAGATTGGGAATTTCAGAAAGATAAAGGAGCAGAATATTGTTGTTGAAGAGAATTTACTTTCTACAGATAATAAAACCATTACAGTAATTGGTGCTGCCAAAAACGTAGCACAGGCAAAGGTTGCAGGAAGCATTGTGAGCGAACTTAAAAAACAAAATGATAGTTTACAAAATACCGCTTTGGTGCTTGCTGATGAAAATTTATTGTTCCCTGTGCTTCATTCCCTGCCTG
This sequence comes from uncultured Bacteroidota bacterium, assembly GCA_903833025.1. Taxonomy (GTDB): domain Bacteria; phylum Bacteroidota; class Bacteroidia; order 2-12-FULL-35-15; family 2-12-FULL-35-15; genus 2-12-FULL-35-15. The sequence continues at coordinate 1,282 of CAILDT010000396.1, forward strand.
ATGATTTAAAGGATATAAATGTAACGATGGGTTATCAATTGAAGAATACTCCTGTTGCTGGTTATTTCGATTTGGTATTTAACCTCCACGAAAGCGCGCAGAAATTAAATAGTGGAAAAACAAACTATAGTTTTTATCATAGTGATTTAATTAAATTATTGAGCCATCCTTATACTGCCATAGCTTTATCGGTGGAGAATAAAAACTACTCTGCAAAAAAAGTGGTACAGTTAATACAAGGGAGAAATATAGTGTTTGCAGGGTTGCCAATGCTCCAAAATATATTTGCAGAATTAAAATGCGAGGATGAATTTGAAATACTATTACCTGTTTTTAAACATTGGAAAACAACTGAAGATGCATTAAATTGTGTTACACATTTAATTGAATTATTGAAGAACTCTATAATTAACCAGCGCGAAAAGAAAGAGGAAAACAAAGCAAGTTTGGAACTTGAATATCTTTTTGCTTTCACTAAAATAATAAAGCGAATACAGGATTTAACAAAGGATTATAATACTTCCATTAATGATTTAAAAACATTACGAAGTATTCTTAATCAAATAGTAAGGGGTACTACATTGCCTTTTTATGGTGAGCCATTGATGGGTTTGCAAGTAATGGGGATGTTGGAAACACGTACATTAGATTTTGAAAATGTAATATTACTTTCCTGCAACGAAGATATTTTACCTTCTGCAAAATCTATGAATTCGTTTGTGCCATTTGAATTGAAACGGCATTTTGGATTACCAACTTATAGTGATAAGGATGCCATATTTGCGTATCACTTTTACCGGTTACTGCAACGGGCTAAAAACATTTACCTGCTTTATAACACCGAAAATGATGAGTTTGGGAGCGGAGAAAAAAGCAGGTATTTAACTCAATTGATTTATGAATTGCCAAAAGTAAATCCCAATTTGGTGTTAAAGGAAATGCTTGTAAATATCCCTGTATCAACTAAAAATTCCAGTAATGAAATAACTATTATAAAAACACCACATATACTTGAACTGCTTAAAGCTAAAGCTGAATATGGTTTTTCTCCTTCACTATTAAACAGATATATAAATTGTTCACTACAGTTTTATTTTCAAACGATACAAGGTTTAAAGGAAGTGGATGAAGTGGAAGAAACCATTGGTGCTGATACTTTGGGCAATGCCATTCATAAAGTTTTGCAGCAATTCTACACTCCTTTTATTGGCAAAAAGATAACTGCTGATGATATTAAGGAAATGAAAAAGAATGTGGAAATTGCCACAGTTACAGTTTTTGAAGAGGAGTATAGCAAAAATGAAATAAGTTATGGGAAGAATTTACTCACTGTTAAAGTAGCATTAAAGTTTATTAATAACTTTTTGAATGAAGAGATAAAAACTATTGCGGATAATGAAAAGAGTTTGCAACCTACCATTATTAAAGCATTGGAACAGGAGTTAACCGCTTCTATTAATATAGACAATCAAGTAATAAAAATAAAAGGCAATGCCGACAGGATAGATTCTGTGGGTAAATTAATCCGGATTGTAGATTATAAAACAGGAAAAGCAGAAGACAAAGAACTAAAGCTGGATGACTGGGACGAGATAAGAACAAATGCTAATCTTGCCAAAAGCTTTCAGTTATTGATGTATGCGATGATGTACCAAAAGATGAACCCTGCTGTTACCGAAAACATTGTTTCCGGCATTATTACTTTTCGTGAATTAAGTAAGGGATTAAAGAAAGTGAAAGTGAATAATAATACTGACCTTAATGTTACTGTGCTTAATGAATTTGAACTTCAGTTAAAACAAATTCTAACAGCTATTTTCAATCCTGAAATAACATTTTCACAAACTACTGAAATAGAAAACTGCAAATATTGTGCTTTTAAAGGGATTTGTAACAGGTAGGTTTGATCATCTATTGACAATTCCCCTCATTAGGTTTTTAGAGATATAGAGGGAAGTTAACAATCTGTAATTTATAACTTTTACGAAAAAAGATTGTCCATTAGTATTTTATCATTAATTTAGCGGAAATTTTAAGAAACATTAATAAATATCGAACATTAAAAAGCAA
>CAILDT010000397.1 GCA_903833025.1 uncultured Bacteroidota bacterium
ATGATATTGATGGCTTATAAAACGGATGGTACAGAGGTGGAAGTAGTTTGGTATTATGATGAAGACGATGATGACATTAAAAAAACAGGAGAAGATTATTCGAAAATAACTAATCTTAAGTTCTCTTATAAAATTAATCCTTAATATAAATCTTATTAAACTTTAAATCTCCCAAACAATATTGTTTGGGATTTTTATTTCAACAAATTATGAAAACAACTTTACGCCTTTTAATAATAGTATGTTTATTTAATAAACTATCAGCGCAAACTACTTCTGTTTTATTTATCGGGAATAGTTATACGTATGTAAATAACCTACCACAAACATTTCACGACCTTGCATTATCAAAAGGGGATTCCGTTATTTTTGATTCGTCTGCTCCAGGAGGATATACTTTTATGCAACATTCAGCATATGCGCCAACGATTGCAAAAATAAATCTTCGTCAATGGGATTATGTGGTGTTGCAGGAACAAAGTCAGATGCCATCATTTCCTCCTGCGCAGGTTGCAACGGATACATATCCGTACGCAACACGCTTGGATAGTTTGATTTTAGCAAATGATAGTTGTACCGAAACCGTTTTTCATATGACGTGGGGAAGAGAGAATGGCGACTCTACTAATTGTGCCTCTTACCCTCCTTTATGTACTTATAATGGAATGCAGGAGCGATTGAGAGAAAGTTATTTGCAAATGTCGTTGGATAACCACGCTACTTGTTCGCCTGTTGGTGCTGCTTGGAAACACGTTAGAGATAATTACCCTGCGATAGTTTTATATAATGCCGATCAAAGCCATCCGAGTGTTAATGGTACTTACCTTGCTGCTTGTGTTTTTTATGCTTCTCTGTTTCATAAAACTCCTATAGGTGGTTCGTTTCCTGCTGGAGTTCCTTCTGCTGATGCACTTGTATTGCAGACTATTGGGGGCGCAACAGTGCTTGATAGTATTTCGCTTTGGCAAAGTACAGGTGATATTCCTAATGCTGCTTTTAATAGTACCATTAATGGAAGTAGTGTTCAGTTTAATAATACTTCGTTTAATGCAACTACTTATAATTGGGACTTTGGTGATGTTTCTAATTCCTCTCAAACAAATCCTTCGCATACATATTCTTCAACTGGGCAATATGTTGTTTCGTTAACTGCTTCTACTAATTGCAAATCTATGGTGACGTTTGATACACTGCAAATAAGCAACCTTACTGATGTTTCATCGTTTACTAAAAATAACTTTATCTCTATTTATCCTAATCCGGCGAAAGATATTTTAAGTATTGAAACTAATAATAAAGTTGTTGGCGCAATACAAATTTGTATTTATAATTCAATTGGGCAATTAATAATTACCAAACTATCATCAAACGAAAATAAAATACAGATTGATGTAAATGGCTTTAATAATGGCTTGTACAATATCATTTTATATTATGAAGAAAAGATAATTGCAAATCAAAAAGTAGTTATTGAGAAATAATGATTCGCGAAATTGCACGTTGTAAAAGCCCTCGCAATGTCAAATCAAATTAATTCCGTATCTTTGTGCCGATAAAAAACGAATTTGTATTTTAATAACTGTTTTGTACAGCTTGCCTTCTCCCAGTCCAGTTAAATCTCCATCTTCTTTATTTACTTATTAACAAAGGGATTTTCCCGCAATCATTATTTATAATAATGATGAATTTATATTTATAAAAATAATTTATGACATTTGAAAATTTAAACATTATACTGCCCATACGTGAGGCATTAGCAAAACAAGGATACCTGAATCCTACACCAATACAGGAAAAAGCAATACCATTTATTCTCGAAGGAAACGATGTATTTGGCTGTGCACAAACGGGAACAGGAAAAACAGCAGCGTTTGCATTACCTATTTTACAACTGTTTCACACAAAACAATTAACTAAAAAAACACAAGGTATAAAAGCATTGATACTTGCACCCACCCGCGAGCTGGCTATACAAATTGGCGAAAGCTTTGATGATTATGGTAAAAACATTAACATAAAACATACTGTAATATTCGGTGGAGTGTCGCAAGGTAACCAAACAAGAGCGTTACAACAAGGCGTAGATATTCTGATTGCAACACCCGGAAGGTTATTGGATTTGATGAATCAGGGATTTGTAAAACTTCACACTATCGAATTTTTTGTACTGGATGAAGTGGACAGGATGCTGGATATGGGCTTTGTAAGAGATATTCAAAAAATAATTACCAAGCTACCTGTAAAAAGGCAAACCGTATTTTTCTCTGCAACTGTTCCGCCAGAAATAAAAAAACTTGCGAATGGATTATTAACTAATCCTGTTTCAGTACAAGTAACTGCTGTATCTGCACCAGCCGAAATGGTAAAACAATCAATGTACTTTGTAGAAAAGCAGGACAAGAAAGATTTATTAAAATTTGTTTTGGAAAAAGAAAACATTAATCACGCATTGGTATTTATGCGTACCAAGCACGGTGCAAATAAACTGGTAAAAGACTTGGTAAAATTTGGTATTTCAGCCGAAGCGATACACGGAAATAAATCGCAAAGTGCAAGACAAAAAGCTTTAGAGGGCTTTAAAAATCGGACAATAAAACTACTTATTGCTACAGATATTGCTTCGCGAGGAATAGATGTGGACAAACTTACGCACGTTATTAATTACGAATTGCCGGAAGTTGCCGAAACTTATATTCACCGTATTGGAAGAACGGGTAGGGCTGGTGAAGGCGGTGCAGCCATTTCGTTTTGCGCTACTGAAGAAAAAGCATATTGGAAAGATATTTTGAAGTTAGTAGGAACAGCGGTGGTTATTGAAACTCCTCCTAAATTTAATAATGTAAGAACTGCTGAAGATAATGCACCCGAAAGAAAAAGACAATTTGGGAACAGTGGTGGCAGTGGTAGTAACAACAGAAGGTTTTCTAATAAGAGAAGGTTTTAAGTTTTAGCGTTTAGAACTGAAAACAAATAAAAAACCCGCTCTGAAATTTCAGAGCGGGTTTTTTATTAATCGTTAATCCTGATTTATGCTTTCACATTTGCTCGAATAATATTAAGAGCACCACCTGCTTTAAACCATTCTATCTGCTGTTCATTATACGTATGATTTACTTTCATTTCATCTTTACTTCCGTTACTGTGATTTAAAACTACTGTTAACGGAGTGTTTGCAGCAAACGAAATTAAGCCGACAATATCAATTACATCATCTTCCATAATTTTATCGTTATCTGCTTTATCAATAAATGTCAAAGCAAGCATACCTTGTTTCTTTAAATTAGTTTCGTGAATTCGGGCAAACGATTTTACCAATACTGCACGCACACCTAAGTGTCGTGGTTCCATAGCAGCGTGTTCACGAGATGAACCCTCGCCATAATTTTCATCACCAACC
>CAILDT010000398.1 GCA_903833025.1 uncultured Bacteroidota bacterium
AACAGCCGGTGAAGGAGAAGGTAAAGCATTTGGAGTTAATACTGACATGAAGATCTCTCGTAATAAATCGTTTGGTAAAACTGCTGAAGAACAAGATAAAATAATCTAAGAAAATAAAAAAAGAGCTTTAGAAAATAATAAAATAGCTGAATCAGATGAGACAAGAAAAAAAGCAGAGCGTGATATTCAGGCAAAATATCAAGAACAGATGCTAAAACTATCAGACACAATTTTACCTGTATTTACAAGTCTTTTTGTAGGTATCAATGCTATTTTAGAACCTACTGTTAAAGTATTTGAGGAAATTTTTAAAGGGTATGTCTTTTTTGAGAAAATAGTTTGGTTTCCATTTGTTAAAGGGTTTGAAGTGGGGATAAAAACTTTTAATGCTTTGCTACCTGCAATTAAGCTTGTAACACAAGTAGTTACTGATTTAGTAAAACTTGCTATGGTACCATTTTCAAGCGCACTGAAAACTGGTGCAACATATATGGATAGCTTTTTCAAGCTTATAAAAAATATTATGGATAAACTTAGCTTTATTACAAAACCATTTAGTTCGGTAACCAACGCAGTTAGCAACTCAGTTGGTGGAATGTTTAGTAAAGCAGCCGGTGGCATAGGCGATTATGCATCAAAACAAGTATCATCATTACATGCCGCAGCAAATGCCCCAGATGTAGGGAGAAAAACTCAAGAAAATTTACAAGCGTTTGGAAAGACTGGGATAGGTAGAGCAGCTAGTGGAGCAGCTAGTGGAGTAGCTAGTATAGGAAGTGGCATAGTAGATAGTATCAATAAACCATATGAAACTGCAGGTTCGGCTATTAAGGATGCGGCCGGAAATATGGTTAAAACTGGATCTGGTAATGTTGGTCCACCTGGTGGCGCTGGCCAGGTTGCCGGTGGATCTAGCATGTCTGATGACGATTTGAAAAAGATGATTATATCAAATGAAGGTGTAAGAACAAAGCCATATAAAGATAGTTTAGGATTATGGACAGTTGGTGTAGGACATTTAATTGGTGACGGAAAAACCTTGCCCCCTGAATGGAATAAAGAGATTAGTAATGAAGATGTAATGAGACTATTTGATGATGATTTTAGTAAACATAAAATGGCAGCAAGTAATATACCTGGCTTTGATAAACTATCAACAGGTGGTCAGGGCGCGTTAACGGATATGACATTTAATATGGGTCCTAGCTGGTTTAAACAATGGCCTAATTTTACAAAACAATTAAGTATGGGAAATGCACAAGCTGCTTCTGATAATATATTACAAAGCAAATATGCTAAACAGGTTGGGAGAAGAGCAGCTAATAATGCTGCATTAATTGGAAGTTCTAAAGTACAAGGACGTACTGGTGGAATAGCAAATGGCCCACTAAGTGGATACCCAGCTACACTGCATGGCAATGAAGCAATTGTTCCATTAGACCCAAATAGTATACTCGCTGAATTAGGCAAAAAAACAACATTAGGTGCAACAGCGGGTAATAAGATTGGTGGTGATTCTATGCAACAATTAATAAGTATCAACCAAGGTATGGTAGAAATACTAAGCAAAAAACTAGATTCAGTAATTGATCACTTAAGTTCAAGTAATCATACACAAAACAAAATATTGAAGAGAACTAGTGTTTAACATAAATATATAAAACTAGAAAAGATATCCATGACCTATAAAAGAAAATTCTTAAACAAGTCCGGTGTTAGTAGTCCAATTAGTGGATTAAACAGTAACGCAGGGGCATGGAATAATAGCCCAAGTGATGGTAGCTATAACAATACTGAATTTGGTTATAAAAACTACATGAGTAGACTTCCAGAAGTTTACACAGGACATCCAAACCGAGTAGAACGATATAACCAATATGAGATGATGGATGTTGACGCAGAAATCAATGCCTGCTTAGATATTATAGCTGAATTCAGTACACAACGCAATGAGCATAACAATACACCTTTTAGTATTGAATTTAAAGAAGACCCAACTCCACATGAAGTAGAACTATTAAAGAAACAGTTACAGCAGTGGTGCAAACTCAATGAGTTTGATGTTCGTATGTTTAAGATTTTCCGTAATGTTGTAAAGTACGGTGATCAAGTATTTGTTCGTGACCCAGAAAATTTCAAACTATACTGGGTAGATATGGTCAAAGTAATTAAAGTTATTGTTAATGAAAGCGAAGGAAAAACTCCTGAGCAATATGTCATCAAAGATATTAATGTCAATTTACAAAATTTAAGCATAGCACAAAAGACTAATACAGACTTTGCTGCTAATCCTGCAACAGGATTAGGTGGTACAGGTGGTGGTACAAATACACCATATAGTGTGCCTGCAATGCCGTATAATACAACTGGCAGTCGTTTTACTCTTGGACAAAGTGAAGGTGCGGTAGACGCAAAACATGTTGTACATTTGAGTTTAACTGA
>CAILDT010000399.1 GCA_903833025.1 uncultured Bacteroidota bacterium
AAAATAAAAATAATCCCTCCAAGAACAAGAATAAGAGCGAGAACAAAGATACTTATATGTTTAACTTTAGTTTTCATCGATAGACTTTGAAATTAAATAATCTTATCATTCTCTTTGGATTTAGCAGTAATTACTACTTTAGCAATTTCTGAAGGAGCTACTTTCCTTGAATACATATTAGCGTACGTAGCAGTAAACTCTGCACCCAAAAACATAATCATAGATGAATAGGATACCCATAACAGAATTAAAATTACAGAACCAGCTGCAGCTGCCATAAGCGGAAGCTGCTTGTGCTGTGCCGAAATAAAATGCAAGTGCTGTTTTGCCTATCGTAAATAATACCCCTGTAACTGTTGCACCCAGCCAGACGTGTTTCCATTTTATTTTCACAACAGCACAAAGGTCTGCACCTTTTAACATCATGTTATTACATAACTTTTAGAAGAAGTTATAAAATTAATAGATTTTTATTTTGCAAGATTGCATCTCTTTTTATTATAATTATATTTCATTTATAGATATTCTGATTTAGACATTTTATCTGCGCTACACAAGAAATTGATTTCCCTATTGATTATTTTAAAGACCTCTTTGACTTTTTTGAATATTATACAACTAACATTATTCTAAAATCCTCAAATTTTGAACTAAAGTTGTCCTATGAGGGCAAATTTTAAGTTTTTTTGTACGCTCAGTTTCAAGAAGATTATAAAACAAATGGTTTTCAATGGGAAATGTTGCGAGAACAAAAAGATGTTAAATGGTTATATTCACGTATTAAATGCAACCATAAAGAAGTTAAATGTAATCACAAGATGAGATTCCTTATGGCGTAGGTCTACCTAACTTAAGTTTATACTTTGAGAAATAAATAAACTGGTTTTAACGATATTTTTATTTTTCAACTTCCTCTTTTTTGTTTTTTTTATGCGCAATACAAGGTTAGCAGCAGCAACCAAATCGCGCTTAAGTTTGTTAGATAGGGCTATTGCGCTTGCTAGTATACCAGCCGATACAAATCTGTATCGGCTTTTTTGTAATTCACATTTAATTAAAACCTAAATTTACACCCAAAAACAAGCAATCAATGAAAATAAAATTAAACAACATCAGCACACTTGCTCCTAAAAAACTAAATAAAGAGCACACCAAAAAAGAACTTCAGAAACTCAAATTTTCTTTAGAAGACTTACAAAATTTATTATATGCCGAAAGCAAACACTCCTTATTAATTATAATTCAAGGAATGGATGCCTCAGGAAAAGACGGAGCTGTAAAACACGTTTTCGATTCCATAAACCCAATGGGCTGCCGTGTATTCTCATTCAAACAACCATCTCCACTCGAAATGAAACACGACTTTTTGTGGCGAATCCATCAATGCACACCCGAAAAAGGAATGATACACATCTTCAACCGCTCACAATACGAAGACGTACTTATACAAAAAGTACATAATTGGGTGGACGAAAAAACAATAAAACAACGATACGAACACATCAACAATTTTGAAAAACTATTAAAAGAAAGTGGAACATCTGTACTTAAATTTTATTTACACATTTCTAAAGAGGAACAATTAAAACGCCTTGAAGAACGAATGAGCGACAAATCGAAAATGTGGAAACACAATGATAACGACATAAAAGAAAGAGAATCTTGGAACGATTATATGCACGCCTACGAAGATGTTTTTAACAACTGCTCACAACATTCCGATTGGCACATCATCCCCTCCGACCAAAACTGGTACAAAGAATACCTCATTGCCCAAAAAATAATTGAAACCCTCCAAAGCTTTAAAATGAAATACCCTGGCTTAAAACCATAATTCAGAAATGAAACACTATACCTATTTCATAATACTTTTCTTAACACTTCTTTACCCACTTCTCCGAAGTTTTGAAGACAAAGTACAATTCAACAAAAAGTGGAAACACCTATTTCCAGCAATCCTTATAGCCGCTATCATATTCATAGCAGGCGATGTATGGTTCGTCAACAAAGGCATTTGGTGGTTCAACCCAGATTACATTACAGGAATAAAAATTATTAACCTCCCAATTGAAGAATGCCTTTTTTTCATCATCATCCCATTTTCATCACTCTTTATATATGAAGTACTCAACCACTTTATCAAAAAAAACATCCTCCAAAAATCCTCTAAAACCACAACATTGTTTCTAAGCATAACATTAATAATACTTGCAATCATCTTTCGAGACCGATTTTATACACTCATTGTTTTCGTTTCTTTAAGCGCATTTTTATTACTACATCAGTTCATCATAAAGTCCATTTATTTACCTCGCTTTTATCTTTTATGGGCAGTACTCATATTCCCATTTTTAATTTTCGATGAAATAGTTACAGGTCTTCCCATCACCATCTACAACAATGCACAAACAATGCAACTCCGCATCCTCTACTTCCCGCTCGAAGATTTATTATACGGAGTCCTACAAATCCTACTCATCATCACCCTCTACGAAACATTTCGGAAAAAAAAGAAGCAAGAGAATTAGACCTAATCCTCTAATAAACTACATTTACATTGCCAATGCGCCTCTCACTTCTTCCATCATTCCAATCACATTGAAGCGTATAAACATAAACACCAAACTGAACATAATTACCATTAAAAGTACCATCCCAACCTTTATCTTTATCCATACTTTCGTAAATCAACTCACCCCAGCGGTCAAATACTCGCATTGTTATCTGCTTTATATTAATGCCATACACATAAAAAACATCATTCGTTCCATCCTCATTTGGTGTAATGGTGTTTGGCACATACAACTCATCAATCCCCTGCGAAACAAAAACAGTAACCGTATCAGTACTTGTACAGCCATTTGCATCGGTACCTGTAACTGTAAAAGTAGTAGTAACAGCAGGCGAAGCAACAGGATTAGCACAGTTAGTGCAGGATAAATCCGCACCACCATTCCATACATACGAAACACCACCAGTAACATTTAACTGCGAATTTCCACCATCTTGTATAACTGTTGAAGTAGAGGTTATACTTAAAATAGGGTCGGGGTTAACTACCACCACTGCCGTATCCGAAGCCGTACCGCAAGCATTGGAGGTAGTAACATAATAAGGCGTCGTAATAATTGGCGACACAGTAATAGAAGCTGTATTCGCATTACTTCCACCGCTCCATATATACGAAGTGCCGCCTGTTGCAGTAAGCACCGTATTATCTCCAACACAAATACTCAAGTTACCAGTAATTACAGGAGGAGTAAAATTATCCACTTCAATAGTAACACTATCCAAATCATTACAACCGCCGTTGGATGCCTGCAAATAATAAACGGTAGTAATAGTTGGCGATACAGTAATTGTTGCTAAAGTAGAATTGCTACCTCCGCTCCATTGAAAAGCAGCACCTCCCGAACCTGTTAGTGTTACACTTTGTCCCGTACAAATTATCATATTTGAAGAAACTATATTGGCATTTGCCTGTGGAGAAACAGTTGCAGTAACTACCGTTGATGCGCCCACACAACCCGCATTTGTTGGTACAATAGTAAAGTTAATAGTTCCCGGAACGGAATTATTATCTACAATATTCCCAGTTCCTGCCGATGCATCGCTTCCACTCCAAACAAAAGTAGCAGCTCCAATACAAGAGCTAACAGTTATATTTATAGGTGTTCCAGCACACACATTAACATTAGAAGCTACCGCATCAGGTACTGGATTAACAGTAATTGTTTTAGGAGTAAGTCCTAAAACTGTATTTCCGCAAACATCAACAATAGTTGGTGGCGGAACACTCAATGTAGTTGTTGCTCCGCAAGATGTGGGGCAACCTGGTATAGTTAAAATTATGGTATCCTTTCCTGTACTTGTGCAAACTGCAGAACCCCACGTCCCGTAATTATCAGAACCCACAAACCAAGGATGAGTAATTGTATAAGGTGGCACACCATAATTAGTAATTACCCTAAGTTTAATATTACAACTATCAGAGCAAATAGGGGAGGGGTAAACAAACCACTGCGCCTGTGATGTTTCCACAGTATGCCCAACAATAGATGCACTAAAAGAAAAAAGTGGATTAACAGGGCTGTAATAAACAAATGTTTGGTTACAACCCGGACCATACATACTATTTCGTGCCAATGAATGTTTCAGCCAAAACGTTTGTTGCACACAGGACGGAGCAAAACAACACGCCAAATCCGTTCGCAAATCCGAATGTGGAACGAGATAACAATATCCCGATGAGTCAACAGGTAGAACTGGTGCGCATTGAAATTGAACTGCGCCGCAAGATGTTGACAACCGCATAGTGCCATCTTCCACAAATGCCTGCGGATTTGAAAGTGGTGAGGTATAATAACTATCTTCTACATAAAAATTGGTAATCGTAATGTTTGGTGGTATCACAACAAGAATACTGTCGCTGGAAGAAAAGTTAGGAAACTGACACGAGCTCATAAACGACGAATCATCATAAACAGTATCTCCGTAAACTATTGGGTCAAGCGTGATGGGATACTTTCTCAACGAGTCTTGAAGCCAAGCAGAAGGTACAGTCATCTCCAAAACATTTTTCTCCTCTTTTTTAGTCAACGTATATTTCCCGAATATCATATTGTTATCCGCATCATAATATACAGGGGTAATAAACCGTGCTTTCTCTTTATTGCCCGGCGCATACACTACATACTCATCTGCTTTATTATTATCTACCTGCCTTTCTTGCCCATTTACAAGGCGTTTAAGCTCCAAATCTTTTTTTATAACATAGCCCGAAGGTATTTCTATTTCTTCCGAAATAACTAAGTCTTGGTTATTATTATTTATCGGTTTATTAATTAAATAATCTGTTTCAATCACATTCTCATAAAAAACTATCCTTTTATCTACATTCGGAATTACATCTTTTATACTCATCCCATCTTCTCCAACGGTGTAGTTAGCAACATTTATTTCCTTGCCGTTAATCTTTGAATTTTTATTGAAACCAATTTTTTTATTGTCCGATGACATAGCAGTACTCCCATCTGTATTCAAATATGCAGGGCACGCTTGGTGGGGTGCCGACCAACCATTACCAGAAAACCTTAACTTAGCATTTATTGGTTGTAGTTTTTTATTTTCATCCAAGTAATTTATACTCCGCCTACTGTATTGAATGTAGTAATTGCCTTCCTCCGATGTAAATGTTCTTGTTTTTAATGTACGTTTATTTACATCTTCTTTAAACATCCGTTTATCAAGCGGAAAGTATGGCGGAAACAAATCTTCTTCCGTTATTTTATTATTTAAAGAAGCTGGGTTAGCTGTCGAATATATTCCGTTTAAATTAGCTAATGATAAGCGCGAACCAAATTTTGTTTTTATGTTTTGTTGAGAAAAAGAAGGATTGGAAATTCCAAAAATAAAACAACCGACAACTACTAAGAGAATGCTATTGCGTCTTTTGATAGTTGTCGGTTGAATTAATAATGTAAGGAACTTCATTATTTAGTTTATAAAACTATTATCTTATCAAAGTAATAAACCCTTTCTGATTAGCACTGTCTTTGCCTGTTTGTGCATAATCCACAATGTAATAATAAACTCCATCAGGGCATTTTCCTCCGTGTTTATTAGTTCCATTCCATTTAAAGAATGGGTCAGTTGATTCATACATCAATAATCCCCAACGGTCATATATTTTAATATGGAACATTGAAAAGTCTCCTGTTATTATTGCCGAAAAGAAATCATTACTTCCGTTTCCTTCTGGTGTAAATACGTTGGGTAACGTTAAAACTAAATCAACCGGACAAGGGTCTGGTTCAACCGTATAAGTTACTGTTCTTGCACAAGCTCTGCCTGGCATCATAATAGCGACCGAATAAATACCAGTATCATTTACGGTT
>CAILDT010000400.1 GCA_903833025.1 uncultured Bacteroidota bacterium
CGATATTGAGTAAAATGGGGGGAAGCTGCACGACGCTGCATCTCGGCATGACGCATCGTATCCAATTCATGACAATAATTTTGGTTCGAAAACACATATTCTTTAATCAAGACCAACGTAAATATTTCGCTGTCTTCCGAATCGTTTTCCATGTATTGGAACAACTCGTTCAGTTCAGGTATATTTTTTCGCCAATGCATCAGATCCACAATCCATCTCATACGGCATAAATTCATATCCGAGAGTAGGTGTAAATCTAAGGGTAAAGGTCTCATAAAATCTCTGACTGGTTTGGGTGTATAAGGCCCTGGTGCGGGAAATCTAAAAATATATTTTTTTTCTTGTGGTTTCATACGGACATACATGACGTCAAGCAGAACGGTTTTCAGGTGTAAGCATGGCTTGATGGCGGTAATCAGGTTTTGTAGGATGTTGGTCGGCAGGTGCGATGCTATCTCCTGTAGCACCAAAGAATGTTGTTGGCTGAATAAATAAGCGGTTTCGGTCATTTTCGGTAATTAAATCGGTTGCGTTGTTTCGTTGTGTGTAATACTTTTCTTATTTTTATTGAAAAGTATTTCAATTTTATGGAGGACAGCCCCCACGCCCCCGTTTTAATGGGGAGACAGCAACAGCAAACTCTCATTTTTCTATAAAGCATGCTTTAAATAATGCCGATAAGCACATTCGTCTAAGATTTCTTTATATAATGCGTTTTGTTCTTTATATAAAGGTGAAGATTTATCATAGACCTGTGTAATATATTGCAAAGCGGGCTGTTCGGCTTCAGTAAAAGTGTGTTTCATATATTTCAATATGCGGGCTCTATTCGCATCACCGAATAGTGTAGTCAATAAAGTAACATGTGCCAAACTTGACTCAGATAACCGATTTAAATGCCGCGTAAAATGTTCTGGAACCCATAATAATAAACGGCAACTATCTCTCACTTCTTTCATTTTAGTTTCTACTACCAGCATTAAAATTGTTTTCAAATGGTCGTGCGACGGCGCAACAACATCAATCAAATTTTGTAAAGTGGTTAGATCCAACTGTGCGGCGATTTCCCAGAGAACGGTTTGATGAAAGCAGGAGAACAGTTGGATGGCTGATTCACTCATTCTTCTTATTTAATAATGTAATATGTAAGAGGAGAAACGGTAATCAATTTTTTAATAATATGATATAATATAGTATGGCGACCGTTGCACAACTAGAGGCAAAAATTGCAAAAAATTATCCAAATTACACTCAATTACAAATTGAATCATTACAAAATTATTCATTCAACTGGTATAAACCGATAAATATTCTTTTAAGAACAGGAGATGATGGTTTAGATAAGTATATGAATGAAGATAACATCCGAAACAAAAACGTTAAAAATTTTACTCGTTTTTCATCATTTGAACCTCGTATAAAACCTACTACGCCTGAGATAGCAATAAAAAATGTTAAAGAGCGTCTTGAAGAAATAGATAGTGCGTTTTTATTAGCTGCGCCTAGAACTAAAAAGAAAGAAACAATTTTATGGCGAGGAAAAAAAGGTGATTATTATGATGATTCTCATTCAATACATACAGGAAGCACTGGTGAAAGAAATATTGAAAAGGCATATGTATCCTCCACTAATGACATAGAGGTAGCTATGAAATTTGTTGATAATGAAACAAAGAAAAGCAAAAAATATCCGATAAAATGTTGCTTGTATCGGATGCACGTTATGGCTGGCATTCCTTATATTGATATGAGTCTTGGACTGGGACAATTTGAAGAATCCGAATTATTATTGCCGAGAGATTTAAGAGTAACCCGTATAGAAAATGATAAGGAAAGTGAAAAAATTAGTGCTAAATATAAGATAAAAGTTATAGATATTAGGATTGACAAAATTAGAGCGGATCAATTTGATAGACCTAGTTCAGGCGCAAGTTTGAAGCCGATTTCAGGTGCTACTTTAGAATCTAGTCCAAAAGCTATGGGTGGAAAACGCATTAAGAAGCGCAAAACAAAAACGAAAAAACGGCTAATGAAAAAAAAAAGAAAAACAATACGACGGACATTTAAACAGCGCTATTAAAGAAAAAATATAATCCA
>CAILDT010000401.1 GCA_903833025.1 uncultured Bacteroidota bacterium
GCCTGTTTCCTTTATTTTTCCCGAATCGTAGTATAATTTCCAAGTTCCTGATTTATCATTATCTTTATAAAACCCTTCGTACACAGGCACTTTGGTGGGTAACCAACCTTTCCAGCTGCCATCCATTTTGCCTGCTTTAAAGTTTCCTTCGTCCTTCATCGTGCCATCATCATACCACGAGTACCAAGTGCCTTCTTCTTTACCATCAATGTATTTTCCTTCTTGAAGTTTTTGTCCGTTTTCATACCAAATGGTCCATTGCCCATCTTTTTTGCCTGCTTTATAATTACCAATTTTCCATTTGCTACCTGTTTTATAGTTGTAGTTCCAGGTGCTGTCCATCAAATCATTTTTATAATATCCTTCTGATTCTTTGGTGCCCGATGGAAACCAATACATCCATTTGCCGGTGCGAAAATCATCGGTAAGTGTGCCTTCCATTTCTATTTTTCCGCCATCGTTATACCATTTCCAGTAGCCATTTTTTTTGTCGTTTACAAACGGACCTTCGCTTTTTACCTTTCCTGATTTGTACCAATTAATACAACCGCCATTCTTTTTTCCTTGTAAATAATCAACCTTAAAATCTCGTTCGCCTGTTTTTAAATAATACATCCATTCGCCATCCATCCTGCCTTGTTTGTAGGTTCCTTCGGATTTCTTTTTACCATTATCATACTGAGCTACTAATTTTCCGTTACCATCTTTAATCATCTGCATACCGTCTTCGCTCCATAAATTCATCAGCAATTTTTCTCCATTTTGATACACCAATTCTTGCTCCGGCTTGCCGTTTTTATAATAATCTTTCCACGTTCCTGTTTCTTTCCCGTTGAGATATTGCCCTTCGGTTTGTAATTTGCCGTTTTTGTGCCACCCTTTGTATGGTCCTTCTGCTTTGCCATTTTTAAAGAGTCCATCACTTTCTTTCACTCCGTTTTCGAAATAATAAATCCACTCGCCCACCATTTTTCCGTTAGCATAACATTCAATGCTTTTGGGTTTGCCATCCTCATACCAGCCCAGCCAAGTGCTGTCCTGCTTATCATCTTTGAAATAAGTATCCTGTGCTTTCTTGCCGTTTTTGTACCAATAAATTACTGCTCCATTTTTTTTTCCGAGGATATAATTTGCTTCAAACTTTATTTTGTTTCCTGCATAATAACTAATGAGCTTACCATTTTCTTTGCCTTTCAAAAAATAACCTTCCTTCGCAATGTTGCCGTTTTCGTACCATTCGGTAAACTTGCCATCTTGCAAACCGTCCTTAGTATTGTATTCGCTTTTCTTCTTTGTTTGCGAAGCATCCCAGTATTCCACTACTGGCTGCGCGATTAATGTGTTAAGAAAAAAGGAAAGAGAAAGGAAGAGGATTGTTTTTTTCATTTGATAGACCTCACCCCTTTATCCCCTCTCCTTGAAGAAAAGAGAGGGGGAAGGGCGAATATGTTGTTTAGTTTATAATTAGCATTTATATTCTTTATTTTGTTTCGAGTACCTTAAACAATTCATCAAGTTTAGGAGTAAGGATAATTTCTGTTCGTCTGTTTTTCTTTCTGGCTTCAGGGGTTTTGGCAGGGTCGATAGGGAAATACTCACCACAACCGGCAGCAGTTAATCGTTTTGGGTCAACAGTAGAATTGGCAGTAATAATTTTTACGATGGAAGTAGCACGCAACACCGATAAATCCCAGTTGTCTTTAATCTCTCCTTTGCCCGTCATCTTTACATCATCGGTATGTCCCTCAATCAACACGTTAATATCTGGGCTTTGTTCCAACACTTTGCTAACCTTCTTCAATGCCTCAATTCCTTTAGCTTCCACAGCTGTACTGCCCGAATTAAACAATAAACTTTCGTCCATAGAAACATATACTTTACCATTCTTTTGCGTTATTGTTAATCCTTTTCCTTCGAAGTTAAACAACGCATCCGATAGTTTTTTCTTTAGCTCATTACTTGCATCGTCCTTTGTTTTTAGCACTTGTTCCAATTCAGCCACGCGAGCTTCGCGTTGTTTTAATGCAGCAGTTAAATCATCCAGGTTTTTCTTTTGAGCATTTAATTGTTCTTCTAACTTCTTCAACTCATCTTGCTTCTTTAAATATTCCTCTTGTGTTTGTTGCAATTCTCCAGATAGTTTTTTGGTGTCGTTCACATTACCTTCCAGCAATCGGTTATATTTATCAAGCAACTGCTCATTAATCTGATTCAGTTTTTCGTATTTAGCATCCGTTTGTCGGTAATTTCTGCCAAGGTTTAGCGTATCTTTTTTAAGATTGGTAATATCTCTGTTGTTCTCTGTTACTTGTCTGTTTGCTTCAGAAAGTTTACTGTCGCAATCTGTACTCGAAGCTTTTAAAGCAGCTAGTTCGGCTTCACAACTTTTGCGTTTCGCCTGCTCGTCTTCCATTAACTTTTGCGGCACACAAGAGGTAAACGCAACAGTAATTAATAGTATTGTAAAATAGTTATATCCTTTTTTCATCTTTATAAATTTTAATTATTACCCGACAAAATTAGGTTATAACACTGATGTTTTTAAAAAGTATTACCATAGTTTATAAACATTCGCTTTGTTCATTAGTTTTTGAATACAGCTAATAACTAGAAAAGCTTTAATAAATTTTTTTTAAGAAAGAGAAAGATGTACTAAAAAAGAGAACTCAATTTAATACTTTAAATCATCGGGATTTCTTCTATTGTCCCAAAAAGTTAATAGTTCAATTTGATTGTTATTAGTAACCCTATAATATAGATTCACTTGTTTTACTAAAACGCATCTATGTATATTTTTCTTTCTGGTTTTGGGATACATTAAAGGAGTTTTGGAAATCAAAAGAAGAGTATCGTTAGTTTTATTTACAAACTTCTGAACTTCTTTAATAGTAAATTTGTATAAGAGATAATCAAGAATTAAAATATAATCTTCCTCTGCTTTTACAGTCCATTTAATCTCCATTAATAAGGTAGATTATAACTTGTATTTAGCTTTTACTTTTTTCATTACCACATCGTGCGCAACAAGTTCGCCTCTTTCCGCTTGAGCCAATCCTTTTTCTATGGCTATTTTTTCTTCTTCACTTATTGTGTCCCACCAATCCTCCTTGGAAGCTTTGGCTATTTGAATAAAATTATTCAAAACATTTTTGTCGTTAATATCCAAAATCATCTTTACTAACTCTATTTTCTGTGCTTGAATAGTCATTTGTTTATCCGTTTTATTATTAATACAAAGGTAATAAAATAAATCTATAGCAGTTTTCATATATCCTTTTTACAGATTAATAAATTACTTTTGCAACCTATGCAACGCATCGCTTTACTTTCGGATACACATAATTACTTAGACCCAAAGATTTATAAATACTTTGAAACTTGCGACCAAATATGGCACGCAGGCGATATTGGTACTATTAGTATTATGGATGAATTGAAAAAGATAAAGCCAGTAATAGCTGTTTATGGTAATATCGACGGGCAGGATG
This sequence comes from uncultured Bacteroidota bacterium, assembly GCA_903833025.1. Lineage (GTDB taxonomy): Bacteria > Bacteroidota > Bacteroidia > 2-12-FULL-35-15 > 2-12-FULL-35-15 > 2-12-FULL-35-15. The sequence continues at coordinate 3,489 of CAILDT010000401.1, forward strand.
TACGCAAAGTATATGCTAAAAATGAACGATGGATGTGCGAAGGAGTAGAAGTATTGATGACACATATTGGAGGTTACCCCAACAATTATTCGCCCGATGCACTTACTTTGATAACACAAAAACCGCCTCAATTATTTATCTGTGGACATTCGCATATATTAAAGGTGATGTATGATAAAAAATATAATCTCCTGCATATAAACCCAGGAGCGGCTGGTATTCACGGGTTTCATAAAGTAAAAACATTGGTGCGATTTACGATTGATGGCGATAAAATAAAAGATTTGGAAGTGGTAGAACTGGGCGAGCGATGATAAAATAAAAGTATAAAAACAGTTGTAGGTTAAAAATTCTTTGTATTATTGCATCGCATTTCTACGGAAGTCTATTCGCGCACGAAAAAAACAATCAAATTCTATCTTTACATTATCAGTACCAACATAAATTTATTTTATCCTATCTTAACGTATCAATTATTTAATTGATTAACCCAAATCTAACAAAAAACTATGTACGACATTATTGAATTAAACAACAGAACTCTTGGTGAGTTAAAAGACATTGCAAAAACGTTAAACATTGCAAAGTATGATACATTGAAAAAACAAGAGTTGATTTATAAAATATTAGACCATCAGGCAATAAACCCTGCCAGTGGAGAAGAAAAGCCAACTGCACCAGAGCGTGTTTTGCGTCCAAGAAAACCAAAGCCGGATGTTGCAAATGAAGAAGTAAAACCGAAGATAGTGGAAGAAACATCTTTTTTTAATGATGACGATTTTACTGCTCCTGAACCTAAAGCAGATAGTGGTAATGAAATATCTTCTGAAACTAATGTTCATAACGACGAAACAAGAGGAACCAGAACAGAGGAAGAAAATGAAACTACTTCGGAAAATGAAGTACATAGAGAAAACAGCAGTACCAGTGGAGATACTGGCAATAACGAAAACGAAGGAGGGGAGCGTAGAAACAATGACAAACCTCGTTATAACGCCCGCCCAGCTGATTTGTTTAATTTCGATGGAATAATTTCGGCAGAAGGTGTTTTGGAAACGATGCCTGATGGGTTCGGATTTCTTCGTTCTGCTGATTATAACTATCTCAATTCGCCCGATGATGTTTATGTTTCTCAATCACAAATAAAATTATTCGGATTAAAAACAGGGGATTTGGTACGTGGTACTATTCGTCCGCCAAAAGAAGGAGAGAAATTTTTTCCATTGATTAAAGTAGATAGAATAAATGGTCGCGACCCAAGTTACGTTAGAGATAGGGTTCCGTTTGAATATTTAACTCCACTTTTTCCTTTCGAGAAATTTAAGTTGACCGGACATCCGCAACAAAATTTATCTTCCAGAGTATTTGATTTAATTACTCCTATTGGAAAAGGGCAACGTGCGTTGATTGTTGCACAACCAAAAACAGGTAAAACAGTTTTACTAAAAGACATTGCAAATGCTATTGCAGCAAATCATCCTGAAACATATTTAATTATTTTGTTGATTGATGAGCGACCTGAAGAGGTAACAGATATGGCGCGTAGCGTGAACGCAGAAGTTATTGCTTCTACGTTTGATGAGCCAGCCGACCGCCACGTTAGAATTGCAAACATTGTTTTGGAAAAGGCAAAACGTATGGTGGAATGTGGTCACGATGTATGTATTCTTTTAGATTCTATTACTCGTTTGGCTCGTGCTTATAATACTACACAACCAGCATCGGGTAAAGTATTGAGTGGTGGTGTGGATGCAAATGCCTTACATAAACCGAAACGTTTTTTTGGTGCTGCTCGTAAAATTGAGAATGGCGGTTCGCTTACTATTATTGCTACTGCACTTACCGACACTGGCTCTAAAATGGATGAAGTTATTTTTGAAGAGTTTAAAGGAACAGGTAATTCGGAAATTCAACTCGACCGTAAATTGGCTAACAAACGTGTGTATCCTGCAATTGATATTGTTGCTTCAAGTACTCGTAGAGATGATTTATTGGTGGATAAAGAAACACAACAACGTGTTTGGATTCTTCGTAAGCACTTATCAGATATGAATCCGGTGGAGGCAATGGAGTTTATGAGAGATAGAATGAAAAACACTCAAACAAATGAGGAGTTTTTAATTTCGATGAATAGTTAATTTAGTGTTGATTTATGAAACTTGGTTTAAATATAAAATTAGGAATAGCTGCTGGATTAATTAATTGTGCGGTTTGGTACGGAAGTGCAAGAGCAGTTGGTTTTTATTCTCTTGATGTTTACGGTTATAAATTTTATACTACTCTACTACTATTACTTACAGGCGTTTTTATTTCTATTTATTTCGAACGCAAATCACAAAAAGGATTTATTGAATTTAAACCGGCAATGAAAACTGGAGTTTTATTTACCATTATTTTAAGTGTAATGTTGAGTGCTTTCAGTTTAATTTATCATAAACTCATTGTGCCTGATGCCATTGATTTTTTTGTGAGTGAAGAAAGGAAAGCGTGGTTGGCACACAACAGAACTTTAGAAGAAGTAAATAAATATCTTGTTGAATATTACATTCCAACTTTTGGTGCGTTCCATACACTAATGACTACTTTAATTTGGGGTATTTTACTTACTCTGTTGTCGTCGGCAATATTGCGGAAGAAAAATCCAATGGCTCCTTTTAGTGAGAATTAATTTCTTACTACCTTCTCTCCTAACTGTTTAAAATCAATACCATCGAAGTTACCTGAACTCATCATTAATAAGTTCTTGTTTTCGAAATTCATTTTTAATAAATCATCGAGTAATACTTTTGAGTTGGTATAAACTCTTATATTGTTACCTCCAAAAGCCTGTTTTACTTGTTCTTCAGTAATTGCTTTTAACTTTTTGTGTTCAATGGTGTGCGGATTAAAATACACAATAGCTTCGTCAGCCAATTCCATTGAATCCTTGTACTGTTTCAGGAAATCTTCATTCAAACTACTGAACGTATGTAGTTCCATACAGGCAATTAATTTGCGATTCGGGAATTGTTTTTTTACTGCTTGGGTTGTTGCTTTTAATTTGGATGGGCTATGTGCGAAATCTTTATAAACAGCTGTAACATTATTTTTCTTTACTAATTCCAAACGTTTTGAAGCTCCTGTGAAACTTTGTATTGCTTCATAAAATAGTTTATCACTAACTCCTATTTGATTACAAACTAAACGCGCACCATTTAAGTTCATTAAATTATGGTCGCCAAAAATATTTAGTTGATAGTTAATAGTTGTTGGTTGTTGGATGGTTAAAATAGTCGTTCCGTTTTCTATTTTATGTTGAGGGATAGAGTATGAAAACTTTTTAATATCACCTCTTGCAGTTTCACAAACTTGTTTCACTTCCTTATCAAGCTCGCAATAAACGAGGCATCCGTTAGGCTCTATTAAATCAATAAATATTTTAAACTGCTCTACATAATTTTCAAAGGTTGGGAACACATTAATATGGTCCCAGGCAATACCGCTTAAAATGGCTATGTTTGGTTTGTATAAATGAAACTTCGGTCGCCTGTCGATTGGTGATGAAAGATATTCATCTCCTTCAATTACTGCTACTTTGGCTTCTTTGGTAAGTTTCACCA